>JAFGJI010000242.1 GCA_016929175.1 Thermoplasmatota archaeon
CCGTTACACTGACCATGAACGTTCTTGACCTGGACGGTACGGGGGCCGGGCTCATCGTGAGAGGGATCATCCGATCTACGGATGCGGAATTCGAAAAAGAGGTCTTCTTCGACCTCAAGGGAGAGGACACCTTCTTCACCAGGGTGTACACCGATGGTTCATGGCCCCTTGGGGATTACGACATCGAGGTCACTGTGCGGGACCAGGACGGTGCCAGGACCTTTCACCAGGTCCCGCTGCTGTTCGTTCTCGATGCAGAGCCTCCGTTCCTGCAGACCTCCGAACTGTATCTCGCCCTTGACATGAACGCTTCGGTGGAGGTCACGTTCGGGAAAGGCCCGGGAGCTACATCACCGGGCTCGGTGACAGTGTTCCTGTATTCCAAAGCAGGAGACCTCATCGCTTCCGCTGTTTTGCTGGACAGTAATGGAACGGGCCTCTGGGCTTCCATAATTCCTCTGAATGCGGTCCCCGTTTCGGGGAACCTGATGATGACCGACGACCACGGAAGGACCATATGGTTCAATGATTCCATCGAGATCAATGTCGAAGACTTGCCGTCAGGTCCCCAAGAGGAGCCAGAGGATGGACAGAACTGGCTCCTTCTCATCATGGTGATAGTTCTCACAGCGGTGCTGCTCCTTGCACTGGTGATGATGTTCGTTTTACTTGTGATGAGAAGAAGGGATGAGAACAATATGGTTCCCGCACCTCCTCCGTTCATCGGGCTCGAGCCACAGCACATTTCCACTCTCGGTCCTGCAGCGAGGGAGGCCCTTCCTCCAACATCCACCGGTGAGGCTCTACCGGATACTGTTCCCGCTCCCGCTCCACCCCTGCCTCCCGGGACCGTCCTGGAGGACGGGGCTTCATACCATAAACCTGACCAGAAAACCTCGCAGCCCCGCGCCAGGAGCCCCTCCAAAGCCGAGATCGAACCCGTCGATCCGGCGGGAGGGGATACGGACCCTCCAACTCCACCCACGAAAGAAGACCAAAGCAGTGTGCCCCCTGCGGAACTTTCTAATACACCAAGTGGTGTGGACCCCCCGGAACCATATGTTCGAGATACCGACGATCCTCAGGTCCCAGGAGATACTGGACAAGGCTAACCGCAGAGCGCAGAGGGTGCAGATAGCGGACCCTGATTTTCGGTTCAGGATGCAGAAGCTCAACCGCTCCAAGGTCGAATCATTCGCGGGGGTCGTGGATTCCGTCCTCGAGAGATACATCAAGGCGTTCCCTTCCTTCAACAGATTACCACCCTTCTACATGGCCTTGATAGACCTGTTATCGCCCATTGACGATATCAGGAGGATACTGGGACGTATGGAAGGGGTCAGGAAGCAGGTGGGGATCATCAGGTCGAAGACCGTGAGGCAGATCGACCGGACCTCGAAGCCGGACTACATGGATCTCAAGAGAAAGGAGGCCTTCGGAAGGATATCCTCGATGGTCAGGGAGCTCAATGGCGACCTCGAACGTCTGGCAGAGGTCAGGGAGAAGTTCAAGCAGCTCCCGTCCATACCAACGAAACATCCCACCATCGTCGTTGCCGGTTATCCAAGCGTTGGCAAGTCCCAGATCGTCAGAGAGATATCCACTGCAGATCCGAAGGTGGCCTCCTACCCTTTCACGACACAGGAGCTAACCGTGGGTTGTTTTGACGTCCACAGAACAAGATATCAGGTGGTGGACACTCCAGGTCTGCTTGACCGTCCCTTCACCGAGCGTAACCTTGTAGAGAAACAGGCGATCCTTGCACTGACCCTGCTAACGAACAAGTGCGTCTTCATTGTCGACCCTACAGGCCACTGCGGGTTCCCACTCGAACCCCAGATGGACCTTCTCTCATCGATAGCAGAGGCCATACCGGACATGGAGTTCATCGTTGCGGTAAACAAATCGGACCTGAAGGTCCCCGACGGCGTTGAATTGGGCTCCATCGACCTGGCCGTGGAAAAGCTGGGAGAAAGGTGCATTGCTTTCCTTAAAATATCCGCCAGCAGCAGGGAAGGCCTTGAAGGACTGAGGGAGACCATGGTATCGGTCCTTTCAGTGGAGGAGGACAGGCCCTGGGAGGACTTCCGGGAAGCCTGATTCTATCCCATCATTATCCGCCGTCCCCAACTTCACGGAAATTAAAAGGCGTAGGGAGAGCTTCACGACCTTATCAGCTCTTCGATCTCCAGATGCTCCTCAAGATAGTTGATGACCCTCCTGAGCATCTCTCCGGAAAGCTCTCCTTTGAATTCCAGATAGATATCATGGGTCAGTTCCGTGTGGACCTTGTCCACCGTCACATGGGCTTCCGTGTCCCCTTCCTCCCGGAGTATGATCCTCGCCTGTGCTTCATCGAGTTTCATGTTCGTGGCCATTTTCTTCATTGTCCCGAGGACCGATCGGAGGTCCCACTCTTCCTCGGGATGGTCGTAAACAAGCTCCCCGTTGAACCTCAGCTCCGCCAGGTTCTTGAACCTCGCTTTTGCCAGGGCCCTCAGGACCTTGTCCAGGGTGGAGAGCACTTCGAAATCGCCTTCCCTCGGATCGAGCCCTATCATTCGGAGCATCTCCGAGAACACACCCGGGTCCTTGTTCACATCCCCGACCTTCAGGTCTATCCTGATCGTGGGGTCCTTCACACCTGTTATGACCTGGGCTCTCTCGTCCTTCCTTTCCGATTCCCCCTCCGGGAAGACCTCTGGAGAAGGGAAAATACCAAGGAACTGACCTTCGAGCCTTGCCGAATGCTTGCCGGAACTCCCTGACAGGACCTTCAGGTCCCTGTCGACACCATAGGGGTCTTTCTTCGCCATGCAGGTCCATCGCTTCCAACATATAAATATCACCCACATTCAGAATTAAAACACTTACCGTTCGTATCCATTGACACCTAGAAAGTAATATTACGGAGTATCACGATATTAGAACGGGGAGCACATGACAGCAATAACGGAATATCTACACTGGATCATAATAGCAGTGATAGTCCTATCCGTGTTCCTCTACGGTGTATTTGTCATCATCACCATCTTGAAGAGAAAGATACGGGTGAGGGATGCCACCAGGGAGATAGCGCTTTTAAAAATGGACCTCCTGTCAAAACAGGCGCATCTGGAGAACCTCATCGAGGATTCCGTGGAGTGGTCTCCCCGCGACCTCAAGGAATATGAGAGGACCCTCGAGGACAAGAAGATCATGAGATCCAAGCTCGACACCGGAATGTTGATCGCGGACAGCAAGGTCAAAAGGCTGGAGCTGGGCAATGAGACCTACGAACTCTTCGAGACCCTTGAAAGGATCAAGAAGTATGAGGACAAGCTCTACGGAGAGGGTGTTCTCGACAGGGGGAGCTGATCATAATGCCGAACAAAACCCGCAACAAGAACACCCGCATTCCCCGTGTTCCTATGGAGGTCAGATCAGCCATCAGGGCATTCATGCTCGCCCATCAGGAGAAGCGTTCAAAAAGCTCGATCAGGGACCTGATCCTGTACATTGATGCTTACCACAAGATCAAGCTTACACCCGGGGATGTGGAAGCGCTGATGATGAAAGAGATGAAGAGCATTGCAGCGGAAATGAAGGCCAGGCACATGGAAGAGGACCTTTTTTCAGCCTCCTCAACCGGGCGCAGGATCGCTCTCGGTTCCTGCTTCTGTCCCGTATGCTCCAAGTTCAAGAACTACAAGAAGGAATGTCCCCATTGCGGGTACCATGAGATGGCGGTATGAAGGAGGTTGGGAGATGCAGTGCGATCTATTCGGGCAGAAAATGATCCTGGGCGCCGCATCATCGATCTCGGACAATATCCTCTGGATCCTTCTGGTCCTTGGTGCTGCCGTATTCATTGCCGGGATCCTTACTATCATCCTTTACTGGAGCAAATATCATTACCGTGTAAAGTTGGATGAACTGGAGGCAAAGCACGACAAGCTCAAGAGATATGCCAGCTACCAGAAGAGACGGTCCCTCAGAGAGGCCGTAACGATGCTTACTCCTGATGAGAGAAAACACCTTTTCTCGATCTGGGAGGACAATTCCATCGTATCCAGAAAAGCCCTGTTCAAGCTCAACGAGCTCGAGGACCGCCTGAGGAGGGCCGAGAGAGGGGCCGAGATGAGATGGGCGGAATCCCAGATAGATGACATCAAGGAGACCGAGAAGATGATCTTCCCGCAAGCCTTTCCCTCGCAAGGGAGGGGCAGAAAGTGAAGCTCAAACCGGAGAAGAGGCCACAGGACCTTTACTCAATGGTGAAGGATACGATAAAACCTGTCAGGAAGCAGGGGGACCCTCCCGAGGAGGACCTCGAGAACATGGAGGGCTTCATCTGCGACCTCTGCCTGGTACCGGTCAAAAGGGCCGAGATCTCGCAGTGCCCTTTCTGTGGCAGATGGGTATGCACTGGACGATGTTACTCCGAAGAAGAGCTCTGCTGCAGGTCCTGTGCGGGGATCATCCGTCTCATGAGGGAATCGGTCGTTCTCGGTGGGCTTGGGAAGTCCGCCGATGTTCCCAACGGACAGGTAACCGCTCCGAAAAAAGAATGAGGATTCTAGTCAAGCGCCGGAAGTCTTTTATGTCAGTGGCCCAAGGTCATACCATGAACAGGATGAGGGTCCTTCCTGCCTTGCTTGCAGGAGCTTTTCTGATAGCGATCGCGGGAGCTGTCATATCGGTATATGTGGTGGTCATTGGAGATCCTTTCGAACTCGATAACACGGATCCGGGCTTGACGGACAACAAGAGCGATCCGACGAGACCGGATGCGGAAGAGAACTCATCCGGAGAAAAAGATGCGGAACTCCCCGGTTATGTGTACATTGCCCTGAGCGTTGCATTGGGAGGGTCGGTGGCCTTTCTGGCAGGTTCTGGCAGCCTCTATCTCCGGTCAAGGAGGGGGGACAACCTCGTGAGAGCGGACCTCATTGATCTGATCACCGTGAATCCGGGCATCAACCTGTCCTCCATCCGCAGAGAGCTTCAACTCTCCCAGGGTGCGGTCTCCTATCATATAATGAAGCTTGAGAAATCGGGAAAGATCTACTCCGACAAGGGTTCGAAGGAGAGAAGGTACTACCCCTCTTCCATGGGATATACGGCGGCCATGAAGCAGTCCCGGATGGACGAGATCGGATCGATCCTCTCCAACGAAACATCGAAGAACATTGTGGGGATGCTCAGGGAGAGGCCGATGAGCCAGAACGAGATCGTGAACGAACTCAATGTTTCCCCATCAACGGTCCACTGGCATATGGAGAGGATGAAAAAGGCTGGTCTGATATCAAAGGAGCAGAAAGGACGATCAGTGTACTACGAGCTGAACGACACCAAGGACATGAATACCTGATGCCCTCGGATCTATCGGGTCCTTTCACTTTTTCCGGTTTCTTACATGAGTGGGGAAAGGTTAAAGATACACGAACTTATGATATGGGTGGGTGGAAGTTTTGACGGTCGTCGTCCAGAATCCATTGGATGTGATAATTTCCCTCGAGACCGAAGAGGAGATGACGGGCAAGGAGATGTTCGCCCTTGCGGATGCTCTTGACGGCTACGAGATCGTCAAGGAGATCCAGGACAAACTGGTCGTGGACATAGTCGAGATATCCTCTGCAGGGGTATTCGCCGTTCATATAATCCCAAAACAGATGCTCACCTACAAGGACCTGATATTCTTCATCGAGGACATGGTCTCGAACTCGCTGAAGAGAGAGGACCTGCCCTTCAAGACCTTCAGGATCAAGAAGGTGCTCTTCAGGACCACGGAGCCTGGAAAGCCATCCGAGACATCGCCCGAAATCAGCGAGATCAAGGAAAAGGTCAATAAGATGTGGAAGGGCTACAGAAAGGACCAGATGAGATCCTACGTCTGAGGCGGGAGGCCCCTCATGAACGACAGTAAATGGTCCTATCATTTTGGATCGATCGACGGGTTCACCAGGAGCGGTGAGCTCAGGTATGGGGAACAGCGGTTCCGGCTCCCGGTAATACTGGACCCATCGGACCCTGATGGGAGATACGGGATCATCCCCCATTCGTGGGAGTGGGAAGGCATCGGGATGGGTCTGATGGACATCGATCCTCCGGAGGAAGTGCCCGATATTCTGGAGAACGCACACCGGGAAGCTCTGATCGACCTCGATGCACGATCCCTCTCACCCATCGTTACCTCTTCGAAGACCGGTCTTTTCGGGGGTTATGACGGCAATATGGACCGTATCCCGGCATATGTCCTTCCCTACTTCCGAATGGTGATGAGTGACCCAAGGAAGGCCGCGAAGGCATTGACGACCTTGACCCTCGATGACCCTCTGCATATGCCGCTCTTCCTTCCGGGAGTCGCAGACAGCGGGAACCTGGAAACCCTCTTCTATCTGGGGATCGAAATATTCGACACGCTCTCCGCAAGAAGAGATGGGATGATGGGACTCTACCATACCGACACAGGGCCCATCTCTTACGAAAGGCTCACCCGAACTGGAAGGATGCTCCTGTCCTGCGGGTGCTCCGGCTGTATGGAGCTTGCAGAAATGCCTTCCCCTGTAGAAGCACGGAAGCCTATCATCGCCCATAACGTGGAGCAGATGAGGAGAAGGATGGCGGTTGCGTGCCTTGCCCTTCAGGAAGGCCGCCTCAGGGAGCTTGTCATGGGCCGGCTGGCCGGGAACCCAGTCTGGATGTCAGCTATCAGATCCGTCGAGGGCAACGCCGATCCGAGGCTGCAGGCAATGACACCGTCGTTCAGGGCCGTGGATAGTGTGAAGATAACCTACCGGGACGACCTGAACGCCCCAGATCTCGCAGGATGGAGGCGGTCCATCCTCGGATCCTACAGGCCAATCGAAGGAAGAAGCGTTCTGCTCCTCCTCCCGTGCTCCCAAAAAAAACCCTATTCGACATCCAGGACCCATCAGAGGATCCGCGATGCTTTGAGGGGGGTGAAAGGATGGAGAATGGAGGTTCAGCAGGTTGTCATCACCTCCCCCCTGGGTGCCGTTCCCATGGAACTGGAGGACCTCTTCCCGGCATCCTACTACGATATCCCTGTAACAGGGGAGTGGTTCCCCGAGGAGCTTCAGATGACAAGAGAGATGGTGGAACATATCTTCCGGAGCGGATCCTACCAACACGTTGTTTGCTTTCACAAGGAAGGGGTGGAATTCTTCCCCGAAGGGCTCTCCGAACGCATCTTTCCCGGGGCGTCCTTTGTGAACATATACTCGATAGCGGATGAAAACGGTGATGACCCTTACGCGGCCCTCTCCCGGACCCTGAGGGACCTTGTTCTCCCGGCAAAGAGAGGCAATTATGAGGTCGAGGAGCTGCTCTCTCTTGTCAGGTTCTCCCTCGGTGTCGACCTTTCCCCTTTGAGCGGGATAGAGGTCAGATGGTCGAGGAGAGGAAGAGAGATCAGAGTGGGTAAAGATCCCCTGATGATCTTCGGGAAGGGGGGCCCTGTACCGACCTTGCTGGGAGGGCGGACCATCTGGGACCTGAAGGGGGAGCTGCAGGGGAAGAGGGTAATTATCGAGGATTTCGTACCCAAAGGTACCGTATTCTCACAGGGGATCACGGATACCATGGGAATGATAAGAAGCGGGGATATCGTTCTGGTCGGCACCGATGGTGAATACAGGGGAGTGGGGAGGGCCCTCGTCCCCGATGTGATGATGAAGAAAAAAATCCACGGGCCGGCCGTGAAGATGCTCCACGGGATCAGATAAGAGACCGCCTGTAAAGCGAATCCAGTGATTCCACATCCCTGATCCATTTCCTTGTGAGCCTCGAGAGCTCCCTCCTTTGACCGATGTCGCAAGGCATATCAAGGTCGCGGCAGGATTCTTCCAGCCGTGAGGCAAGGCGCCCTCCGGTCCTGTCCCAGTCCGTCATTATCAATATCCTGTTGAAGGGACCGGTCTCCTCGAAAGGTCTCCTCCCTCTTTTAAGATTTTCAAGGAAGGAGAGGACAGACATGCCCTTGTTCAGATGTACTATCCTGAGCTTCACCCCGATATTGACGAGAGCCTGCCTATCCCTTACCCCCTCAACTACGATAACGTCATCGTTGTACTCCTCGTTGAGCCTCTCTACCCATTCGGAAATGCTCTCGAGCACTTCCTCGATGGACCTCGGAAGCATGTCCAAGTATTCCCTGGATGATATTGAAAACTTGTCCTGAAAGCTTAAAAAGATATTGTACCCGAAAGTAATATAACAATGTTACACGATGGATTGGACATCATATCCTCAGGGTGTAAATGATGTTAAGGAACAGCATCGATGGAATGGATAACATATTCCACAATGACATCCACAAGAATGCCACTATCATCGTATTCGGACCGCCGGGCTCCCTGAAGTCAGGAATGGTATTCTCGATAATGTCGAAGTATCTCAAGAGTTCGGGGGAGTTCGGAATGTACCTCACCATTGAGGAGAACACCATCTCCCACCTTCGTAACATGGATTCTCTCGGGATAACGGTCCCGGAGAACCTTCTGATATCCGATTACAGCGATATTAGAAGCAGGTTCGAGAAGAATGACACTGCAGACCACCCGGACTTCCTCGAGATGGTCGATGGGGTGATCAAGTTCTTCAAGGATAAGGAGGGCGACAATTTCACGACCTTCGGACTGGATTCCCTTGGAGGCCTCTATTCATTGATGGATACTTCCGATCTCAGGGTCAAGATGTTCCACTTCTTCAAGAAGCTCAGGGAATACAACCTGACCTCCTTCATCATAATGGAAACCCCCAGGTTCTCCAACATCATTGAGGGGCAGGGTGCAGAAATGTTCCTGGCAGACGGCATCATCGAGATGGGTCCGATCGAGCATCAGCATGATATTCATATGTACATGCAGGTCATCAAGATGAGATCCTGCCATCATTCCAGGAAGAAACATCTGATAGACATAGGTGAGAACGGTATATCCATCCTCAGTCCCGTCGTCAATTAGGGTTCCTTGGGATCGGAAAGCGGTGCAGCCCTTTTCAAGCTGAACCTATACTGAAGGGCACCCTTCGAGCAGGCTCATGTGTTCGATCAACGCCGATAGTATATAAACCTCCCAATATCGGGCAAACAAGTTTTAATAGGGAATTTCCGTTTATGGGCTGTCCACAATCCATTGGAGGTTTAGGGATGAAAGAGATAGAGTTCTACGACGTCAAGGCAAAGAACAAGTTTAAGACCGCGAAATACGACATCAGGGAGAAAAAGGGCAGATTCTTCGCTGTAGCCAAATCTCCAGCGGGTCCCCACGAGTGCTGGAGGATCCTCTCAGAGAAGCAGGCAAAGGAATTGAAGTAGAAGAACTTCCCGCATGATATTCTGCACCCGGAAAATTCCGGGTGCGGTTATCAATATTCTACCTTCGAGCAGGACCTGCGCCATTCAAAGGATATGAGTTATCACCGGACCTTTATGCAGTTTCTCAGGTCTATGGAACTTCGGTATACATTTTTTCATCATTATTGTATTCCCTGTGAGTTCTTGGAGAATGTGAGATATCCCGAATCAGCAGTTATAAATAGAGACAACCAAATCATAATCGAGGAAAATGAGCATGGGGCGTATCCTTGGAACCAGCTACTCACTGGGGGTGGCTCATTTCAAGCTGAGGAACGAGGGCAGTTACCTCGGGATACTGTGGTACCTTCTCAACCCCATACTGATGTTCATCCTTCTGTTGACGATCTTCTCCGAAAGGCTCGGCAACGAAATCGACAACTATCCTCTGTACCTTTTGCTGGGTATAATCATGTTCAATTTCTTCCAGGCGGTCACCGCGGAATCCACCAAGGTGATCCGCAGGGATAGAGGCGTCATCCGGTCCATCAAGTTCCCCCTGGAATCCCTGATCGGGTCCATAGTCCTGGTGGCCGTTTTCTCGCATTTCTTCGAGACATTGATACTGGTCCTCTTTCTCCTGATCTTCAAACTTCCTCTCCTTGGACTTCTGGCATACCCCCTCGTACTGCTGGTATTCAGCATTTTCCTGCTTGGTATATCTTTGATATTATCATCCATAGCCGTTTATTTCGTCGATCTTGACAATATATGGTCATTTGCCACGAAGTTATTATGGCTGGCGACCCCGATATTCTATTCCATCGAGAGCGGTGAAGCCCTCTACCTGCTGAACCTCGTGAACCCTTTGTATTATTTCATCACCCTTTCAAGGCACATAGTTGTTTATCATGATCTTCCCCCGCTCTGGATGGTTCTGGTCACGATACTCTTCACGGAGATCTCGATAACTGCCGGGATGTGGATGTTCAAGAAAAGCAGTAAGAAGTTCGCAGAGATGGTATGATGCACAGGTTAAAGGTCAATGACGTCACGAAGATATTCAAGATCGGGTCCCACGTGAACCAGGGGGTCCTTTCCAGGACATTGTCCCTTGTATCGGGAAGGGAGCGAAGGAAGAAGATAACGGTGCTCAGGGGCGTTTCCTTCAATGTCGATGCCGGGGAATGTGTCGGATTGATAGGTTCCAATGGTGCCGGAAAGAGCACACTGATGCGAATATTGACGGACATATATCCGAAAACCAGCGGCAGGATCAAGGCCCGCGGGAATGTCGTTCCTCTCATAGGGTTGGGGAACGGTTTTCTCATAAGACTTACCATGAGGGACAACATCTACCTTATGGGATCCTTGTTCAACATGAGCCGAAAGACCATCAAGGAAGATTTTCGATCCATCGTGGAATTTGCTGAACTGGAGGACTACGTGGATACGAAGTTGTTCCAATTCTCCGAAGGCATGAAACAGAGGCTTGCCTTTTCAATTGCAGTCCATTCCAGCCCGGACATCCTTCTTCTGGACGAGGTGTTCGAGGTCGGGGACAACAGGTTCCGGAAGAAGAGCTCCGCCAAGATCAAGGAGATGGTCGAGAGAGGGGTCTCGGTGATACTCATCAGTCATGAACTGTGGATGATCGAAAAACACTGCGAAAGGACCATATGGCTTCAGGATGGAAGGGTCCACAGGGACGGCATTACGAAGGATGTCGTGAAGGAGTACAGAATGGCGAACTCATAGGTCTGTACTTCCCGATGATGAAAGGTCACAAAGACCTGTCATCCATCTTTGTTGACGAGGTTTTTCAATATGAACCTCACGGTATCGACCTCGAACACCTTTAAAAGGAACAAAATTCCAAAGTATACGAACATCAGCAAAGGCAGCAATATGTAGACCGGGAGGAAGCTCACCAGGAGGTGCTTTAGGATAAGAAGCAAAAGGAACATCAGGATGTAGACAACGCTGAGACCTCCAACCTTCGATCCAAAATACCGCCTGGCATGATAATAGAAAAGGGCTGCCACCGTCATTTCGGTGATCGCGGTGGCGGCCGCTGCTCCAACCTCTGAAAAGAACGGGATAAGGCATAGGTTCAGGATGATGTTGGCAAAGGCCCCGAAAAGGATCATCAGAGAATAGAGCTTGAATTTTCCATGTGACATGAGGATCTGGCCGCCGAAAAGATAACCGAAACCGATAAGCGGTACGGTTAACAGGAGTATTCTGAAACTGTACATGGAACGGGAATATTCGCCCCCGAGGACAATGGATATTATCTCCTTTGAGAAAATGAAACCGAACACGAACAGGGTGAAACCGACAAAGAGGATCGTCCTCATGGACCGAACCTGATATCTCATGGCAACTCTTCTATCGACATTCAGGTAGCTGCTTATCAACGGGAAGAAGACGGAGTTGATGATCGTCAGAACCGATACGGCACCGAGTACTATCTGATAACCTCCATTGTATATCCCGACGATCAGATCGCCTTCAAGGAGAGAGAGCATGAAAGTGTCGCTCTTCGAGTATATCGTGATGGATGCGACCGAAACGCACAGGGGCAATGCCATTCTGACATGACGCATCAGGTTCTCTCGCCTTGATCGTATCCGGATCTTTTCCCTCAACCATCCGAGGTAGAGAAGCTCAATAATTATCACCAGGAAGTTCGACAGTGCAATGATCATCGCATAGACGAGCAGGTCGGAAGCGGAGTGGACGAAAAGGAATATTGCCGCCACCTTGACAAGGTTCGAGGATATCGTTCCCAACGCATATCCTCTCAACCTCTGGAGACCCAGAAAGACCCACTGAAGGTCAAGTGCATTGAACACCAGTAAAAGAGCGAAGATCATCAATACGGCCTTCTTCTCCCCGGGGAATGGAAGGAGAAGGACCATGGGGGCATAGATCGCAAGGGAGATCATCATCAGAAGCATTTTCAGCGTGAATATCTCATTGATAAAACTCCTCATCCTATCTTTACTGGTCCTTTTCAGGATCGCGATCTCCCTGACGGAATAGACGTTCAGACCGAAATCGATCAGGATCAGAAAGAAGGCAGCAAAAGCAAGTCCGAAGTTGACGACGCCGAAACCGGCAGCCCCTATCACCCTTACAACGTAAGGAAATGTGATGAAGGGAATGGCCTTGTTGACCAGGTCTGCCAGGCCCAGCGAGAACAGGTTATGAACAATGGACCTGTCCGACCTATCCCCCTTGGAGGTCCCTTCTTTCATCGAGTACATCTCCTGATTTTTCATCCATACTTCCTTGTATCGATCCCTTCTTTTTCTCTGCCTGCCTTCATAAACGCAGAGGTCTCTCGGACCGGACCTTCATGATCCCCGATCATGGTATACCTTACCTTGGTCCTCCCGGAACGCGAACATTCCATTCTCGACCATCAAAAACACTCTAATTAATACCTATGGGCTTTCGTCGGATATTTCAAACCACCAAGCCTCTTTATACGACCTTACCTC
>JAFGJI010000027.1 GCA_016929175.1 Thermoplasmatota archaeon
ATCTCCGAACTCAACAGATTGAGGAACCATGTTCTGGAGAAGGGGAGCTACGATCAGGATGCCGGTCTCTTGCTTCAGAATGATGAAGCCATAAAGGATCTCCTCATCAAGCTTTCATGTCCCCATGAGCAGAGGACCGAGGGATACCTGATCACTGACCAGGCCTGCACTCTGCTCAGGTGCCTGGGCATCGGAGATGAATTGAGGTCCATCAAGGTCCCCAAAGATTTCTCCAAGGCGAACAATATAATGAAGGCGGTGAACCTTCTTGCCGGGATAAAGGTCATGAAGAGGTCTCCTACAAGGATAGGTGCCAGGATGGGCAGGCCCGAAAAAGCCGACCTGAGACAGATGAAACCGCCCGTTCACGGTCTGTATCCAGTCGGTTTCAATGGCGGGCAGCAGCGGCTGGTGAAAAAGACCTTTTCCGGCCCGGTGGAAGCAAATACCATTCCGCGGCTCTGCCCCAAGTGCAGGAACATATCTCCCTACCGTATCTGTCCGGTATGTATGAAGGAGACCATCAGACAATCCACTCGCGACGACCGCACCGAGAGTATGATGATCAATACCCGTGAAGATGCGGAAAGGGCTGCAAGAATACTAAAATTACCCTCTGTTGACTCACTACCGGAAATGAAAGGTGTGAAGGGCCTCATTTCCAGGGAGAAGATACCCGAGAGAATGGAGAAAGGGATGATCAGGGCAAAGCATGATGTATTCGTTTTCAGAGATGGAACGGTCAGGTACGACATGACGGACATCACAATGACCCATTTCAGACCGAAAGAGATAGGAGTGTCCCTGGATAGGTTGAAGGAGATGGGATATCGCCATGATATGCGGGGCGATGAGATATTGTCTAGCGATCAGATCATCGAGCTGAAGGTCCAGGATATAGTTATAAACGAGAAGGCCGGCGAGTACCTCCTGAAGGTCACCCATTTCATTGATGAGGAACTCGAGCTCATCTACGGTGAACGGCCGTATTACAATGCCAGGTCAAAGGAAGACCTCATCGGAGAACTTGCCATCGGACTTGCACCGCATACCTCTGCTGGAGTCCTGTGCAGGATCGTCGGGTACACGGAGGCGCTCGGATGCATGGGTCATCCGTTCTACCACGCCTCGAAGAGGCGGAACTGCGACGGTGACGAAGATGCGGTCATGCTGTTGATGGACGGGCTCCTCAACTTTTCAAGGATGTTCCTGCCGGAAAGGAGAGGCGGGCAGATGGATGCCCCTCTTGTGCTCTCCATGAGACTGGACCCTTCCGAGATAGACAAGGAGGCCCACAATGTTGACGTCAGATCGAGATATCCGCTCGATTTCCACATGGCAACTGCAAGAAATGAAAAGATAAACGAATACTGGATGCAGCGAATGGACACGGTAAGGTCAAGGCTGGGGACCCCGCGTCAATTCGAGGGGTTCGGATTCTCCCAGGATACCTCCGACCTCAATTTTTCACCGCGGATCTCCGCATACAAGACGATAGGTGTGACCGAGGAGAAGATCAAGAGCCAACTGGACCTCGCAAGGAGGATAAGGGCTGTCGATGAGGATGATGTGGCCGAGAGGGTCCTGACCACTCACCTTCTTCCGGACCTGATAGGGAACCTCCGGTCCTTCGCACAGCAGTCCTTCAGGTGTACAAAGTGCGGGACCAAGTACAGAAGGATAACCCTGACCGGAAAATGCACGAAATGGATAACCACTCCGAATCCCCACCGATGCAACAACAAGTTGATACTTACGGTCTCGGAGGGGTCGGTTAAAAAATACCTCGGGATCGCCCAGAGGATATCCCGGGAATATGAGGTTTCGAACTATCTGAGACAGAGGATAGACATCATGTCCCGCTCCATCGAATCCATGTTCCCGTCAAGGTTCAAGGAGACGACCCTTGAAGCTTTCATGTAATGATCGCTCATCTACATCTTCCCACCGTAGACCTTCCCGAACTTTCCTTCGGCCTCATCGAAGGCTTCCTGGACCTTCTCCTCGATAAGGGACATATCAATTGTTCCATCGATCTTCATCAACTGGTCTCTGTTGAGTTCGAAATGGACCATGACGGTTTCATGCTTGCCCTTCAGTATTCCATCGGGTTTTTCGAACATCTCGAAGGCCAATACATATTCCATTCTACCATCCTTAAGATCGGTCGAGGTCAAGGTAATCTCTTTTATCCGTTGATGGGACCTCTCACTGGCAATGAGCAGAAAACGATCTTCCGGGACCTCCTGTATTGTCGTATCCCGTAATTCCTTCTTGAGGAACCCGTATTTTTTCATCAAAACCATGAGGGGTGCGCTTATGAAAATGTTTGGTAAGATGTCTATTCTCTTTTCCTTAAAAATATCCGGAGCATTCTGAACATTGACCTCCACTTTCATCACGATCCTTGAAGAATATCCAAATGGATATTCATCAGGAACCGTGGGAGTGACTTTCAAGGTTTTCCTTTTCCCGGGACCGAGTTTAAAGTTTTTTTTCAAACTGGCCTCATGCAGGGGAATTCTGAGGACTTTATCTCCCAAATGGCCAGAACCCCCAATACCGCCACCAATGATTTCTCCTGCCGCGCCTAAAAATTCCAACAACAGGATTGCTGCACTCGTATCATGTACAATGGTCTGGAAAAAAACTGTGGAACCAACACGATTGACCACAGCACCTTTTTTGCCTCCTGTAAGAACTACTTCCACCTGAAAAGGAGACCCTTTGAAGATATGGTCACCTTTAACCTTGATGTCAGCATGAACTGTCTGAAGACCAAGAGTGTCAAGTACTCTGCTCTTGAGACCCATGCCATTTACCACTTTCCCTTATACACGATCTATTCGTTATTAATTATCAAGAATATTCTGGGACCCTACCCTAAGAGGGTCCCAGAATATAGTGCAAACGGATCGGATCTTCAAAGAGTGATGATCTCTCCGCAGAGAGGGCACTCCGTCTGGGAAGCCCCCTCGGGGACGATCACCTCGGACCCGCAGAGGGGGCATGCGCTGACGTTCCCCGGAGGACCCTCCTCAACAGGAGCCGAAGGCGGTTCCTGGGCAGGGGGCCCTTTCGGCTCCTCTCCCTGAACAGGTGCGGGGGCGGGGACCTCCATGTCCTCAAGGTCAGGTCTCCGAGGCGGAGCCTCCCCGGGTCCGGGCGGGAGCAGATCATCGCTCGGAGGCGTCTCAACAGCGAACCCGGCCGCCTCACCTATCACACCGGGCAGGGCCCACTGTATCGCCTCGATGGCGGGGAGGTCGTTGGTGGGAACCCCCGTGAGGACCTCGAACCGTTTCAGGTTGCGTCTGGTCCGGCGCAGGCTGCTCCTCGCCTCCATCCTCGCTCGGTCCTCGCGCTGTTTGGAATACCAGACGAACCCGAACAGCAGCAGTGCAAGTATTATCAGGACGATGAGTAACACGAACAACCATCCCGGCAGCGCGTCCTTCACCTCACGCGTGGTGACGGTAACGTCCCTTGGAGCAGGGTCGTATCGGTCGCTGACACCGTCCCCGTCCGTGTCGGGGTTCTTGGGGTCGGTCTCGTTCTCGTCAAGGAGACCGTTCATGTTCAGGTCCTCCTCGATGTCAAGGAGCCCGTCGTTGTCATCGTCGTCGTCGATGATGTCAGGTATCCCGTCCCGGTCCGTGTCGGCCGACGTGATGTCCGGGACGACCGTGATGGACACCGATATGGACACGTTGGCTATCCCGTCCGACACGTGGAGCGTGATGAGGTGGTTGTTCTGCGACAGGCGGGTGTTCAGTGCGGGTTCCGTGCCCAGGTATCCGTCCTTGTCGGAATACCACAGATAGCTCAGTTCGTCGTCATCCGCATCGATGGACATGGACCCGTCCATCAATATGGGCCTGCTCTCGAGGTATTTGGTGAACTCCACGGGGCTTGATATGATGGGGACGGGTTCGTGGTTCATGCGCTGCGGAAGGATCTCGATGGGGATGTCCATGGAATACGTGTAACCGTTACCCGCAACGTCCTTGGCCCTCCACTTCACGTAGTTGAGCGTGTCGGGGTCGAAGTAGATGGGGGGTGTGCTCACGAAGATATCCGACCGGGA
>JAFGJI010000243.1 GCA_016929175.1 Thermoplasmatota archaeon
CAGATCGTGTACCTGAAGCTCTCCTCCAGACCCCAGCATCTCTACGAGGGAACATACCAGGACCAGCGAGGGGTCACCCTGGACGGAGGAAAACGCGTCTGAGAGGCGATTGATTGAAGGGAGATGTCTGCAGGCGACACGGATGCAGCCACTGCTGCAGGGGCACCGAGATGCCCCTCACTGATGAGGACATAAGGAGGATCTCTTCAGCGGGAAAGGAGGATTTCTATCACGAGGATACGAAACAGCTGAAAAACATCGAGGGCCGCTGCGTTTTCCTTTCGGAGAAGGGGGACTGCACCATCTATTCAATAAGACCGCAGGGGTGCCGGCTCTATCCGCTCATCATGGCACTCCCGGAGAGGATGCCCGTCCTTGACGAACAATGCCCCCACCGGGATGAATTTCGAGTGGACCCCGATGATGTGGTCGAACTGGAGAGATTGATCGATACGCTTCTGGAGGAAGGGGCATGAGATACGTCGCCCTTATGTCAGGGGGGATCGATTCCCCCGCCGCTGCCTACGTCATGCTGAAAAAGGGAGCAGAGCTCTACTTGCTGAACATGGACAACCGGCCCTGGGGAGAGGAGGATGAGAGCGGAAAGGTGGACGAGATCGCGAGGCGCCTCCATGAACTTTTTCCGGGGAAAGTGCGGCTTTTCCGGGCCCCCCACGGGCTTTCGCTCTCTTCTTTCAGAGAGAACTGCAACGTGAAATATACGTGCATACTCTGCAAGAAGGCGATGCTCCACCTGGCCGATATCATGTGCGGCAGATGGGGCGCGGAAGGCATCATCATGGGGGATTCCCTCGGGCAGGTGGCATCCCAGACCCTCCCCAACCTGGCCGCCGTGAGCGCAGGTATCAAACATCACATCATAAGACCGCTCATAGGGCTCGACAAGGAGGATATCCAGAAGATTGCGGAAGATGCGGGAACATTCCGGATCTCCATCCGAAAGACCACCGGATGCACCGCAACCCCCGGACATCCCATCACCCATGCCAGGTCCGACCTCCTCGAGGCGGAAGCCATGAAAGGGCATCTCGAGGAAAAAGTGGAGGAGGTCTCAAATGGGATCGTCGAGGTCTCCCTCCGTTAGCGTTAAAGCCTACCAGGACATTATCGACCCGAGGTGAGAAACATGGACTATGCTGAATGCAGGCTCTGCTGCAACGGGGTTCTTCTCCCGTTCACCGGTCCGGAGGGACACATGGTCTACTTCTGCACGAACTGCAGGGCCAGGTTCTCCGGGTACCACGAGGAGCCATTCTTCGAGGGGGCCCCGGTCTTCTCGGAGATGGCATATTACACCTACAGGGATTCTCTCGACACCGGAGACACCATTACCAGGGGAAAGCTTCTTGATTCCTACAGGGAGATACTGGAAAAATACCCCCCGTCCCCTTCCATGGAAAGCATTCCTGAAAGCCCGCTTTGCAGTTCGGACATGATCCTGGAATACGGTCAGTTCGACCTGTGCTGGCTCCCGTCCGTTTGAGGGCGGTCCGGTCTCCTCAGTGTCTGGATCATTGCCGGAGCCGCACCAATGGCCGTGCAGGTCTCGAAGCTGATGCGTCTTCCCGTCAGGTCCATGTGGAACTCGCCCATGTCCATGACCTTCTCCGGAAGCCCTCTGGGTCCCAGTCCGAACAGAAGAAGTATGGACCTGCCCTCATCGAGCATACCTGCGGCTTCAAGGGGTGTTATGGAAAGCTTCTCCCGTGGCTTCCTCGTTGCAACCACCACCTTTCCCAGCTGCGGTGGAAAACCTCCCTTCGGAAGAGGAAATGAACCGAATCGGCCCTCACGGGCGAGCTTCACGAGCCAGTCCCCACCCTGGCCGATGGATGTCGTCGTCACGATCCATTCCGCGATCTCGTTAGGGGTTCTGAACTCCCTGTCGAACGGGAAACCGAATACGGCTATATTGCAGTCGAATGCCGCTGCAACGGGTGCGGCCCTGGCCAGGGCTCTCCTGTGGGCCTCCGCGAACCTCACCTGATCCAGTGAGTTGTAAAGACCCATTGTCAGCCTACCGGTCAGGAAGTCCCCTCCTCCGGCGATCTCCCCTTGAAACCCCTGAAGGCGATGTATAGCTCGATGGACCTCTTCAGGGACGATCTGGGTTTTATTCTGTCGAGATTGTTGAAGTGTGGACCGTATTCCTCCACCAGCTCGTCGACCTCGGACCCCTGGAACATCTTTACCACGACCCCGCCTCCCGGTCTCAGGACCTGGAGTGACATCCTCAACACGGCCCAGTT
This sequence comes from Thermoplasmatota archaeon, assembly GCA_016929175.1. Taxonomy (GTDB): domain Archaea; phylum Thermoplasmatota; class Penumbrarchaeia; order Penumbrarchaeales; family Penumbrarchaeaceae; genus JAFGLL01. The sequence continues at coordinate 2,271 of JAFGJI010000243.1, forward strand.
CAGGGCCAGGCTCCTGCCTCTGTCAAGTGTGCGGTTCCCCGACAGGCTGGCAGAGGCGTCGGAGATCACCGCATCGTAGTCGGAGCGGATCTCCCTTATTCTCTCGACGACCAGGGGGTCCTCGATGTCCCCCTGGATGAAACGGACGCCTTCCACGCTGTCCATGGGAAGCATATCAACGGCTACCACGGTTCCCCTGTCCCCAACCAGCTCTCTCGCAACCTGGCTCCAGCCGCCGGGGGAAGCCCCGACATCGATCACAGCGCTCCCCTTCCTCAGCATTCTCAATCGGTTGTTGATCTCCTTGAGCTTGTATGCGGCCCTGGACCTGTAACCTTCCGTCTTCGCCTTCCTGTAGAAAGGGTCCCTCTTCCTCTGTTTTATCCACTCCTTCGTCACTTGAGGACCTCAGATGGGTTTGATTATCCCGATCGTGGGTTCGTAGATCTGCCCCTCGTCCAGGAGCTCCTGTATGGTCTCCTCGAGCTGGATCTTGTC
>JAFGJI010000244.1 GCA_016929175.1 Thermoplasmatota archaeon
GGTGGGACCATGGTTGCTATCCCCGATGGGTCAGGCTCGAGCAGCTCCGGGACCGCGACTACGGTAATATCACGGTCTTCCACGGAATGGAATATCTCGGCGACCATTACGATACCGTGGAGGAAAAGATCAACCCCTGCTCCCATACGCTCTGCGGTCATGTGGAGAACGCTTCCGGTTATCCCCACGGTTCCATGGACGGAAAGGTCACCAACAGGTCCATGGTTTCCAGGATGGAGATCTGGGCTAGGTTCGGCCATTCCTGCGGCCAGCCTTTCATTGTGGCAGACCACGCCAGCGAACATCCGGAATATGCCTTTGACGACCTCGTCGACATCATACCGAAGCCCTACGCATCGTTCGGACCGTTCTCGAACATGGAGGTAAAGGTCGTTGACGTAAGCGGTGAACCTGTGCCGGGAGCTCTTGTCAACGTCACCTCCAATATCGACGGCTCCGCTTTCGAGCTGATGACGGACGGAACTGGAAAGGCCCTCTTCGAATTCATTCCTCACTCCGATTATACGATAAGCTGCGTCAAGGGAGGGAGCGAAGGGACACTGCGATGGGACCAGAAGGAGGATTCCACCATAGAGGTGGAAATATCATCGGCAGCCGGGAGCGGTGTCCTGTCCGGTAGCGGGAAGCTGCTTGCGGCCCTTGTGTTCTTCGCAGCGGTCGGCGCAGGTGTCCTTCTGTTCCTGCGAAAAAGGGGCACTAAATAATAATATCGGAAAGGACAATCATGTGTCCGGGGCTTCGGGATGCAATACTGTCCAAACTGCAGTGCATATCAATACGATACAGATGCTGAAAGATGCAGGAAATGCGGGTTCGATCTCACCGCCCACAGGGCGAAGGTAGCAACCGGCAACGTCAAGGATGAGACACCCGCGCAGAAGTCGGAGGCAAACTTCGACCCGCGGGTCCCCTGCCGCCTTTGCGGGTCCCCGACGAAGAAGTTCGAGGGCGATCACGAGGCTCTGGTGGAAGGAAACAGGATCTCCATACGCGGCCTGAAGCTGATGGGGGGGGACATCACCAAGAGGACCGTCACACAGATAACCTACACCCTTTCAGGTTACGAGTGCCAGGAAGGACACAGGCTATATCGCTCGGTCTCCTGCAGGGTCCGTTTGCTGTGTCCCATGTGCTACCATCCGATGATGAAATACGGCTCCGCCCTCATCAGCTGTCCCAACTGCAACAAGCATTTCCCTGTAAATGAATGGCCGGATCCGGACCCTATGGATGTGCTGCATGATGAAGGGTGGCAGCCTCTATCGGAATGAACGCGGCGGTCGAGGGAAACCCTTATATCGTTACAGGAGACCTTTCGCGACCGATGGACGAAGAACATGATGCACGCATGGAAGCTATCCAGCATCTCAATATGGCCCGCTCCATGTTCGAAGAGGGCAGATATCCGGAGATGGGGGCATCTGCGGAAAAAAGCCTGATGCTGGATGATTCGCTTGGCCCGGCATGGGAGCTCCTCGGCCTCGCACGGCTCCATGAAATGGACCTGGTAAAGGCACGTCTCGGGTTCGAGAAAGCTTTGGATCGTGAGGATCGGGCCGAGGATGCCAGGATCGCTCTTAAGGTGATGAGCGAAAGATCATGGCCAAAAGGCCACGGAACACTGGATGCGGTCAACGGTCTTGTCGCACTCGGACAGGTATATCTTTCGTCGGGCAGGTTCAGGTCTGCAGCCCTGTGCTTAACCTCCATCGAACCCTTCGTTGAACCCAATTGCACTATAGGGTCGATGATGGGCCTCATCTACCGGGAACTGGGCATGCTCGAGGTCTCCCTGGCCTATTACGAAAAGGCCTCTTCGATGGAAGGGGCACCTCCGGAACTCCTCCATGACAGGTCGATCGTCCTGATAAAGCTCGGAAGGCTCGAGGAGGCCGAAGGTCTTCTCGGAAAGCTCCTGGAAGAGATCGATGACGATCCGCGGATCTGGAACAACTACGGGACCGTGCTGGAAGCCCTGGGAAGGGACGGGGATGCCCTGGAAGCCTACGACAGGGCTCTTCTGATCGACAGCGATTACCATCCAGCGCTATACTCCAAGGGAAGGGTGCTCCAGAAACAGGGACGGATGGAAGATGCGCGGCCGGTACTCGAACGCGCCCTCGACATCGAGGGAGAGGTCTACACCATCGATGACCTGTCCGCACCGGGGGAACATCCGGCGAACGGAGTCGTCCGAATGAAGGAGATCTCCACTGTAAGGGGGAACAGGAAGGACCATTGAATGAGTGTTCTACCAAATTCTTGGTCAATACAAAATATTTATTTTATGACCGGTAATGCACCCTGGATGGATGACCTGGAGATCGGAGCTGCACTGGACGCTTACCGGGAGGGACGTTTCGTGATCGTCTACGATGCGGACGGAAGGGAGGAGGAATGCGATCTCTTCCTGCCCGCAGAATCATGCGCTCCCGAACACATCCGCACCATGAGGAAGGACGGGGGCGGCCTGATCTTCCTGATGGTCCGTCCGGATATAAGGGACAGGCTCGGACTGCCGTTCCTGCAGGAGATGTTCCCCCGGATGAGCAGGGACCATCCCGTCCTCAAGGCCCTGATCTCGGACGACATACCCTACGACAACAGGTCATCGTTCTCGCTGTCCATCAATCACCGCAGGACCTTCACGGGGATAACGGACAACGACCGGGCCCTGACCGTAAGGAGCTTCGGGGAGCTTGCAGGCAAGGCCCTGGAGATGTCCGAGGCGGAAGCACTTTCCGATTTCGGTGAGTACTTCCGGTCTCCCGGACACGTACCCATCTGCATCGGGTCCGACCACATACTGGAGAACAGATTCGGCCACACTGAACTATCCTGCGCACTCTCCACAATGGCAGGTCTGTCCGGTGTTTCCGTCGGATGCGAGATGATGGGTGATGACGGAAATGCGATGCCCAAGGACAGGGTGAAGGAATATGCCAGGGAGAGGGGCATACCGTTCCTTGAAGGCCGCCAGATCATCCAGGCCTGGAAAGGATGGGATGGTGAATGGAAGAACACATACGTTCCAGAGGTGCACGGCGACCGGAAGGCGGCCTTTTCGGAGGAGGCAGCCGTTGACCGATCGGTCACGCTTCCGAAGAAGAGGGGGAAGAGGGTCATGGCCTCCGGGGTGTTCGACCTGATGCATCCCGGACATCTTTCCTTTCTGGAGCAGGCCAAAGCCCTTGGTGACCAGCTCGTGGTGGTCGTCGCGAGGGATTCCACAGTGAGGAGCCTCAAGAGGCACCCGATAATGAACGAGAGGTCCAGGCGGGAGATGGTTGCATCGATAAAATGGGTGGATGCGGCGGTCCTCGGATACGAGACGGGCAGATACCGGATAGTCAGGGAGATCGAACCCGACATAATTGCCCTCGGGTACGACCAGCAGCAGGACGAGGACACGCTCAGGCGGGAACTTGCCCGGGAAGGGATCGATGTCGAACTGGTCCGTCTTGATAAGAGGGCGGGCGACATCGAGGCGACCTCCGAGCTGCTGCACAAGATAAGGAAGGAGGGGAGATGTTGAGGAGGATAGGTGTGGTGGATACGACGTTCTCCCGTGTCAACATGGGCTCCATCGCGGAAATGGAGCTGAGGGAATGCGGGAGCGGTTTCCGGACCCTCAGGAGGACCGTTCCGGGAGTGAAGGACCTCCCCGTGGCCTGCAAGAAGCTTATAGAGGAGGATTCATGCGACATCGTCATCGCATGCGGTATGCCGGGCAAGGAGGCCATAGACAAGGTCTGCGCCCATGAGGCAAGCCAGGGCATCATCCAGGCGCAGCTCATGACCAACATCCATATCGTTGAGGTCTTCGTCCATATGGACGAGGCAGATAACGAGCGGGAACTGAAAAAACTCGCTGAGAACAGAACACGGGAACACGCGCGCAACGCCTACCTGCTGCTCTTCAAACCGGAAATGCTGATAAGACAGGCCGGGACCGGGCAGAGGCAGGGTTTCCCGGACGCGGGCCCCGTGGGGGAAGATGAAAGAAGCACGATCGTACATTGAGGAGGAAAAAAATGACCGAGAAGAAGATCAGGCTGGGTTTCGTCGTTTCGGAATACAACTTCGACGTTACCATGATGATGCTGGAGAGGGCAAAAGCACATGCCGAGTTCCTCGGCTGCGAGATCGCGGAGCAGATAATGGTACCGGGTGTTTTCGATCTGCCCTTCGCCCTGAAGAAGCTGATCGCCAGAAAGGAGATCGATGGCGTCGTTGCCCTGGGGGCGGTGATCGAAGGCGAGACGGATCACGATGAGATCGTGATGCAGCACGCCTCGAGGAAGATCATCGATATCTCGCTTGATGCGGGGAAACCCGTCGGGCTCGGGATAACCGGGCCGGGAATGACCCGTGGCCAGGCCCAGGCCAGGATCGACAATGCGCGCTCGGCTGTTGAAGCATGCGTCAAATTGATCAGGAACACGGAACATCTCTGAGATATCCGCATCTCATTTCAGGGCCTTGATGGCCCTGACTATCCTTTCGGCGGTCGCCTTTCCGATGCCCTTCAGGGCTAGCAGCTCGTCGAAGTACGCCCTTTTAAGCTCTTCCAGGTCCCTGTAACGCTCCAAAAGTGACTCCCTGGCCTCACTGGAAAGCCTGGGGATGGTGTCGATGAAAATAGATATGTCCGATGGAGGCTCGGGAGAAGTGGAGGGCTTTTTGCTTTTACCCTGTTTCCGGCCGCCATCCCTGGTCCCTGTGAGATGGTTGATGTACTTCTCCATATCGACGGGATCGTCGAGGTCTATCCTCTCGAAACCCCCGTCGCTCAGGATGTGGATCTCCTCCCCCTTCTGATCATCCTGGGGGCGTTCTTCCAGTGTATCCTTGAGTATCTTCAGGGCCATCTGGATGGCCTCATCCCTGCTCATCCCGGGTCTGTAGCCGGCTTCCAGGAGCTCGAGGGCCTTCTGAGAGCCCTTACCTATTGCCGTCGCCTTCCTCTCCTGGAAAACTCCGGAAGGGTCCGTTTCGTAGAGGTGATAGCCTTCCGGGCCCTTTCCGCCGATTATGAGAGAGGTCCCGAAGGGCCTGACACCCTCGTACCTGGTGTAGACCTCATAGATCTTGGATATCCACATCACCAGGTTCTTGAGGTCGGGTTTCTCACCATATACCTGAGCTTCCTCCTGGGCTTTCTCCCTCAGGATGTCCACGAGCACCCTCGCATCCGCTATCAATCCGGATGCGGCGGCTCCGACCTCGGGGGTTATCGCGAAGAACTTCTCGAGGTATTCCTCTTCTATCAGAGGGCTGAATATCGATTTGTCGATGGTGAACAAAACACCCCCGTCGAAGACCATACCGAGTGCAAGACCCCCCCTTTTTATGGCCTCCCTCGCATATTCAACCTGGTAAACCCTGCCGTCCGGGGAGAAAACCGTGGCCGCCTGGTCATAGTGGTCCTTTTCCATCATCACACCTGCTTCAAGCCTCTTCTTCCTGCTCTCTCTCCTTCCTGCCCTTGATCAGGGACCTCCAGAAGGACCTCTTCTCGCCGGCCACTTCCTCCTCCGCCTCATCGGAGGGGGCTGGCAGGGCTTCCCGGGGCCTCGGGGCAGGCAGGTCCCTGCGGGAAGGCTCGAAGGGAACGAGGTCCCCGGGGGGAAGAAGCTCCTCCCCGTACCTGGACCTGTAAAGGGAACTCAACGGTTCGGATCCGGAGGTCCCGATCGACCGGAGGTCGATGTTCTTCTCTATCTCCTCCATGGTCAGTGTGGACCTCTTCGACCACGGTCTGTAGGTCACCTTTGAACCGGTCATCGCCGCTGCACCGGGGGTCGCCTTTTCTTCCTCTTTCTTCTCGACGGGTTGTTCCCCCGAAGGTCTCTCATCATCCTTGATCTTCACGGGGTAGCCGAGCTCCTTCAGCTCGAACTTGTAGGGTCTGAGCCTCTCCCTGAGCTCGTCCTTGGTGACCTTTCCCTGTTTGAAGGCCTTGAAGTACTTCTTGTAGACCTTGTCGGCCTCCTTCAACCTTTTCCTGTGCTGCCTGTCATCCTCCGGCAAAACTATACCTCCAGGGAGAGCGGTGAAACCACAAGGCCACTGTCGATTTAATAGTTTTCTAAGTGTTCGATGGACCTTGATCGACGTTCCATGCGGAAGAGGAATGCTTTTCGAGACCCCTGTGCGCTCCCACAACGGTTATATACGGCTTGTTTTATAGCCCGCTTCCGCCCCTATTTGCGTTCGCAAGGAACGCAGCCTTGAAGCTCTTTGCCGAGGTTATCTCATGCCCAACGGTCAGATGGAACTCATAGTGAGCCTTCACCGCCTGACGGAAGCCATAATCAACAGCTACAAGGAACACAACATGAGCCGCGAGGATGCGCAGAACATGGCCTACCACGTGCTCAACTTCTTCGGGTTCGGCGACAGGATAGTCGACAACATCCTCGAGCCGGAGGACCGGGACCTGTTCTACATGCTGGAGGATTTCGGACTTCTCGTCACCGAGAGGGAGGAGACCACCCTCTACGACGGCAGGGAGTGGAGGATCCATTACTGGCTCCTCAAGAAGAACACCATCCACTCGATGGCCTGCGACGAGGTCGAACCATGCCAGAACCCCGAGGATTACAATGTTTACAAGGAGATCCCCGACGAGGTCTGGTCCCGGGAGGAATGAATGCCCCCATGACCGGGATACTGGTTCAAATAACCCCAAACACTTTATAATCCGGATGGACATTTGGATTATCCAGGGTCCCGTGCAGGGATCCATGCGGTATGTCTCCGCACCAGATGCATGGAGGAAAATGCTATGAAGAGAACCTCTCTCTTTGGACTTCTGACAGCGATCATGTTGACCATTCCGGTCTTTCCCCTGGTGGGAGCCGGTACGACCGTCGACCGGGAACTCCCGAGAACTGCGGAGGTCCAGGAGGTTGCAGGCATCTACGATAACGTCGAGCCGCATTACGATATCGATGAACTACTGGAGATGGGTGCAGCAACATTGAATACGGTGGATGTAAAGGACCCGAGCGATCCTCTGTCATCACTCTATGATCTCAGCTGGTACGAGCGGAGCGATACACCGACCAGATCGTTCTGGGCCCCCAAGAAGGACGAGAACGACGACTTTTCCAACGCCACCTACCTCAAGGATGGCTCAAAGATCACGAACAATGTCACATCGACCATATCCGGAACCACCATCACTTTCAACGACCAGGACTACTTCTGGATCAACCTTACGGTTGACGGTCCGAACAGCACGATAGACCGGCTCGAAGTGACGATCTTCTCGCAGGATTCGGTGAACAAGAACGCATCACTGGCAACGCAGGCGTACTCCGTCAACTTCCTCTTCCAGCAATGGATGGATGCCGACTTCGAGGCGACCGGTAAGTTCCACGGCAATACCTCTAAGATCATCATCGTTCCCGATGGTGACCCCACTGTCAGGTTCGTCTATCCGGTGGTACTCGAGTTCAGGGCCTGGAACAGTACAACCCTGAACTACACGATGCAGGTCGATATCACACAGGTCTCCTCCAATGAGGGGAACGGACTTTTCGGCGGCGGAATGCTGGTGAACAACAGCAACCGCAACAACATAAAGATGAAGAGCGTCAACCGATCGCACGACCTCTTCGACTGGTACGATATGAGCGGTCTGTTGCAGGACAACGGATTGAACACCCAGCGCGGGGACGAGGTCAGGTTCAGCCTGAGGGTGGACCTTGCCACCGAGGAAAGGAAAGGGATGTATGGATACGCAGGTCCTGGACTCTACGGTAACAGGGTGGCGACCACGACGATCATGTTCCTTTATCTTATATGGTACAATTACACTGCACAACAATTATTTTTTGTGGACATCCCATATGTCGGAATTCTTTTCGGGAACGATCCCTATACGATCGGTTTCGAGGCTCACGCCGAGTATGTATGGTTCGGATGTGCGCCGCTTCAGCTATGGCTTGCCGGTACGACGGCTTATGCCGGAGCAGAGGGCAACGCGGAGGTCTTCTACAACCTGACAACGATAAACGCGGTGATCATACCGCCGAACGGTCCCCCGGCCTTCAATCTACCAATACAGAACTATGTCTTCAACGAGGATGAAGGCCCATGGGTGAACCTCACCGACCTTGACGACCATTTCTCCGACCCCCAGGCGGAGCACGATGCCATGCTGAGGTACGAGGTTGTACGGGTCGATGCGGACCCGGAGATACAGTTCAACATAGACCCCGACACGCACATGCTGTCCATCTTCGTAACGGAGGAGAACTGGAACAGCAACGACATACTCTCCAAGTTCCGCATCAAGTGCTACGACTGGGGTCCCAACTGGATATACAACGACGGTGACGACCTTTCGGTGCAGTCCAACGAGTTCACGGTTCTGATAGCTTCGGTCAACGATGACGCTCGAATTGACAAGGTGGACCTGCCGGTGGGGAGCAGGGTCAACGACCATGAACCCATAGATATCACCGTTTCGCAGGGTCTATCCATCAAATCCAAGAAGATATACGTGACCGACCCGGATATCGAGGACCAGGGGGATATCGAATACGAACACAATGCCACCACACCGGCGTTCTCTATCAATACGAACGGACAGTACAGTTTCCTGCCGACCAATGATGATGTCGGAATAACCTGGATCAAGGTGACCGTGGATGACGGACATTCGCCTTCGCCTGACGACTACTGCATACTGAGGTTCATCGTGACGAACCGCAACGACGAACCCACACTGGTGTCCATCGAATGGAGGGACGGGGATGTGGCCTATGACAATCTGGATGTCGAGGATGAGCCCACCTTCAGGAACGTCGAGGAGGATACGGAGATCAACCTCACGGTGGAAGCCTACGATCCGGATATCGCCATAGGCATGGCAGACAAGCTCACATGGAATGTGGGTTCTCCGGGATGGCAAGTGCATCCGCACCAGACAAGCCCGATGAAGGCGTACCTGACCTATCTCCCGACCAACGATGATGCCATTTCCGGCATAGCCGAAACGACCCTTTCCTGCAGCGACAGCCAGGGTAAAAGCAGCCAGGAGGTCAAGGTTGTCCTTCAGGTTTTGAACGTCAACGACAGACCGATGATCCTTACCATCAACGGGGAGACGCCCGTGGATGGAAAGCTTACCTTCGATTCCAACAACGGGCTCAACGGTTTCGAGGATAAGGCCTATTCCCTGACCGTTAATGCAGAGGAGATCGACCCGCGCGACGATATCTCCTTCTCCGCGAACGACCCCGCCTGGCAGCAGTCGCCGGTCCCGGGAGATGAATTCTCACGCAACTTCACGATCCTCCCCACCCAGGACATGGTCGGGATCCACTCCGTCAGGATAACCGTGAAGGACGAGGATGGCGCAATGGACACCGTGCTCGTGAACTACGAGATAGTCAACACCAACGATCCCCCCGGGAAACCAAGGATCAGGTACGATGAGAGCGTGATAAGGTACCCCGGCAATGAGATCCGCTTCTGGTCCGAAGATGTGGAGGACCAAGATGGTGACGAACTCACCTATATCTGGAACTTCGGTGACAATACCGGGGATGTGACCGGTCAGGAGGTCACCCACAGCTGGGCGACACACAACGAATACTACGTCACGCTCACTGTGAAGGACCCCCATGGCGGGGTCTCCTCCGAGGAGATGACCATCCTGATAGTGGAAAAACCCGAGGAGGTCGACCCCAACAAGGATACCGACGAGGACGGGATGCCCGACATCTACGAGGAGGAGAACGGCCTGAACAAATTCGACCCCAACGACCGGGTGACCGACCTGGACAGGGACGGATTTACCAACTACGAGGAATACCTTGCCGATACCGACCCCCTCGACATCAACGATCACCCCCCCATCACCTCAGACGATGATGGAGGGCTCTCGCTGATCTGGATCATCATCATTATCCTGATAGCCATAATCCTCATAGCTGCCGTGGTCTTCTTCCTTTTCGTGATAATGTCCAAACCAAAACCGGCGGTCCAGCAGCAGATGTACGGAAGCGAGCTCCCCGGACAGGGGTAC
>JAFGJI010000245.1 GCA_016929175.1 Thermoplasmatota archaeon
CCTGCCCAGGAACCGCCTTCGGCTCCTGTTGAGGAGGGTCCTCCGGGGAACGTCAGCGCATGTCCTCTGTGCGGGTCCGAGGTGATCGTTCCCGAGGGGGCTTCCCAGACGGAATGCCCTCTCTGCGGAGAGATCATCAACGTCTGACCTCGCTTCAGACCGAATATCATCCGATAGGAGGCTCCGGTCATCTTATGGTGCCATATGAGAATTTGAACGATCCATGAGTACTTCATCAGGTCGATCTGGGACTGCAGAAAAGCTCATAATATGAATGACCCCTTTTACAGAAGAGGAATTCCATGAAGGTACCCGAGAGCCATCCAAGGTACTTGTCCCTCATCACAAGGGACCGACTGGTAGATGGTTGGAAAAAAGGGCTGGTGGCCACCCAGGGTCTTATTGCCCACGGGAGAGGGGAAGCGTTCGATTACCTCCTTGGAGAAACGACCACAAAGGAAGCGGAAGCAGCCGAACTTGTGGCATCATATATGCTTGTAACGGCAAAAAAACCCGTGATCTCCGTTAACGGGAACGTGGGGGCCCTTGTACCGGATGGTATTGCAGCACTATCAGATCTCCTTTCCTGCCCCGTGGAGGTCAATATCTTTCACCGTACCGAAGATAGGGTACGGAGACTTGCGCAACATCTAGAGGACCACGGATGCAGAAAGGTTCTGGGGGAGCATCCCGATTCAAGGCTTGAAGGTCTGGACCATGCCCGGGCCCTCTGCACAAGACAGGGCATTCTGAATTCGGATGTCGTTTTGGTCCCACTGGAAGACGGCGACAGGTGCCAGGCGCTGAGGAGTGCCGGGAAGAAGGTCATAACCATCGATCTGAACCCACTCTCCAGAACAGCAAGGACAGCCAATGTAACCATTGTCAATAATCTTACAAGGTCGGTCCCGAACCTCATCGAGGGATGCCGGGTGGCCATGGAGGCACTTTCCATGGGCAGGCTCACACTCGATGATGTGGAAAAAGAGATCGCATCCTTCAGCAATGAAGTGAACCTCATGAGGGTCCTCGGCGCCATGATAGGGAGATATGCATCGGAGAATATGTCCTTCGAATGAGACATAGGACTAAACTTCCTTTCATCCTTTTTCTTGATGATGTTTTCTCCCACTTTGCTCCATTGGCCTGGTAAGGCATAAAGAATATCTATCAATGTGAGGATTACCACGTGAACCCGAGGTTCATGAGGTGTCTGAAATGGACAAGTGGAGATGCATCGCGTGTGGTTATATCTACGACCCCGCCAGGGGCGATGAGGATGGCGGGATAGAACCCGGTACAAGTTTTGAGGACCTTCCCGATGATTGGCAGTGCCCGGTCTGTGGCGTCGGAAAGGATATGTTCGAGAAGGTGTGATCGAATACCGTAGGGTCCACTCATGCCGCTCCTGGGAGCACACATCAGCATTGCCGAAGGAATACAATGCAGTGTAACCAGGGCGCTCGAGATAGGCTGTGGGTCATTTCAGATATTCACCAGGAACCAGAGGAGATGGAAGGCTAGCCAACTAAAGGAAGAAGAGATCTCCGGTTTCAAGGACCTCCTCGCGGGTTCCGGACTTGGACCTGTTCTTGCACATGGGTCATACCTGATGAACCTCGCGGCTCCCGACGATTCGATGTTCGATAGATCGGTCGCTGCATTGATCGATGAACTTTCAAGATGTTCGCTGCTCGGAATACCCTATCTTGTGGTACATCCAGGGTCACATCTCGGGTCCGGGATGAAGGCAGGGTCCGGGCGGGTCGCCGAAGGACTTGACATGGCCCTCAACTCCCTCGAACCATCCGATACCGGGTGCAGACCAATGGTCCTGCTGGAAACCACTGCCGGTCAGGGGAGCGGCATAGGGTCCCGTTTCGAGGAATTGGGTCTCATCTGCGGACAAACCCTTTTCCCCGACAGGGTCGGAGTATGCATCGATACCTGTCATATCTTTGCCGCGGGATACGACATTTCAACGAGACCCGGATACCGGGACACAATGGAACTTTTCGAGGATTCGGTGGGAATGGATAGGCTGAAAGCGATCCACCTGAACGACTCACTTAAAGGCGTTGGAACGAAGGTGGACAGACATGCGAACATAGGTGAGGGGAAGATAGGAAGGGAAGGTTTCAGAACATTCGTGAACGATCGAAGGTTTGAAAGAATGCCCATGATCCTGGAAACCCCCGGAGGAGATGCCGCCTACAGAAAGGATCTGTCCATGCTGAGGTCCCTTCTGATGCGGCCATAGGTCATGGTCAAACGGGCCAGGGATCGTTTCCCTCGTATCGTTCCATTTGATCGCGGGCCTTGACGGGATTCATTTAATGAAGTTTGACCAGGTTACCATTTCGTTGTTGATACGATGGGGACGGTGACAACATGAAAGAGCAAGGGGTTCTTGTTACTGGTGGGGCCGGATTCATAGGGTCCGCACTTGTGGACCTTCTGATGGAGAACAAATACACTGTCCTGGTCCTGGACGACCTTTCCACCGGCAGAATGGAGAACCTGGAGAGATGGTTGGACGATGATAACTTCAGGTTCATCAATGGCGACATCAGGCACCCGCTTGACGGTCTCCTCTCCCCTGCCAGGATGGGAAGCGGCCCCCCGATATCGTGGATCTTCCACCTGGCCGCCAGGGTCGATGTCACATCATCCTTCAATGATCCCAGAAGCGACCTGGAGGTGAACTATCTGGGGACCATGAACGTGCTGGATCATGCGGTCAGGTCCGGGGTCAAGAAAGTGGTCTTCACCTCATCCGCCGCGATATACGGCGACACTTCCGATCTTCCCATCGGGGAGTCTCATCCTCCCGAACCCCTGTCCCCATACGGTCTGCACAAGCTGGCGTCCGAGAGGTTGATCGATATTTATCACAAACAGTACAACTTGAGGTACACCGCACTCCGACTCTTCAACGTGTTCGGTCCAAGACAGGACCCCTCCAATCAGTACTCTGGGGTCATTTCCAAATTCATGCAGAAGGCACTCGGGGCCGAACCTCTCATGATATACGGGAACGGGGCCCAGACCAGGGACTTCATTTATGTCGGGGACGTTGCCGAGATACTGGTTCGCGCTGCAGGAAGCAGTTACAACGGCCCCATGAACGTGGCTACAGGAACAGAGACATCGGTGAACGACCTGGCTGCAGCCGTTGAAAGGATATCCGGCAAAGAACGGAAGAGGGTGAACCTGCCAGAGAGAAAAGGGGAGATCTTCAGGTCCGTTGCGGATGTTGCCCTGCTCCAAGAAGTACTGGGAATGAACGAGACCACGGACCTCAGGGAAGGACTGAGGGAAACCTACAGGTGGATGGAAAAACAGCGTTGAAGGTCGTTCCAATTAAGGTAGACCGATGAAACAAGTGTATAATTCGGACGACAAATTATTAACCCATAAAACTGGTGCTTCATCGATGGCACCATATCCTGTCCGCTGCCCTTCTTGCGGAGAACCGAACGATTCGGGTCTGAACTTCTGCCCGGTGTGCGGCGATCGTTTCAAGGTCGGGACACCTACTGGACCATACCCGGTAGCAGCCACCGGAAAATATACATCAAATAATGAGAGGCTCCGGAAGAAGAAGCTCAGAAAAAGAGCAGAGCTGTTTGACCTCTACCGCAAGAAGAAGATCACCAGGGAACAATTCGACAGGGGCATGGAGAACCTGGGCTACTCGTCAGACGTTGACCAGGTCCTCGCCTTCAAGAAGTTCATCCGGGAGCAGATCCAGGCTTTCGAGAGGATGGAAGTGGACGGAGGGGTGGAACGGGGGTCGCATTCCGGTCACCTCAGGTCAGAGGCCGATCTGCCAAGGGACCGATACGGCAATGTCATTACCGATTTCTCCGTACCTTCAAGACCGGCCGGTGCTCCACCCCCACATACTTCCCATCAGAAGCCATCCATGATATCGGCGAGACCCATATCCGCCGATCATTACTCCGGCGGGCTTTCCAGCAATCACCGGAAGACCCATACAGAACGCTCACTTGATAAAGGAGACACCAGGAGGATGGTCAGGAAGGGTCATTTGAAGAAGGAGAGGTCTGCCGATCCCGGCATGGTCTTCCGCTCCCGACCGGCGAGTAACCTTGAATGGGATGAAGATGAAGAGGAAGTGTTCGAGATAGACCACGATGACCGGGAGGGGGAGGGGGACAATGACCCATGGGAGCTGGAGTGGGGTGATGATGGATGGGAAGACCCGGACATCCCGATGGATGGAGAAGAAGACGAGGAGTGGGAATCGTGGGAGGAAAGACCTTCTCCGATGAGAAGGTCCAGAAGACCCACAAGGACAATAGTCGAGTTCCTTGACGAGGAATACGAGGATGAAGAGGTTTTCGATCCGTTGACCTTTCGTCCGGGCAATAGACGAAAAAATAAAAAAAGTCACGACAGGAAAAGGCAGGGGCATGCAAAGAGTACTTCGGGGGACCGAAGGAGAAGAGATTATTAATCACTCTGCGAATCCACCGCGAGTACCGAGGTGAACAGATGACGGAAGAAGAGATCGATGACAATGAACGGGACCCGCAGGAAGTACAGAAGGAGATGGCAAAGGTCCTTGCCAATGTCAAGGACATGACCCTTTACAACATGTCAGTGCTCGCCTCACAGGCGTGGCACCATCTGGGACTTGTGCCTATCCCAGGAGTGGACAGGTCCGAGGTCGACCTGGAACAGGCCAAGATGGCGATCGACCTGTTCGACGCGAACCTGAACGTGATCTCGAGCTACCTTGAGAAAGACACGATCAAACATCTGAAGCAGACCCTTATGGACCTCCAGCTGAACTACGTCAACAAATCGAAATGATGTTCATCATCCAAGAGGGGGGGCGCGTTTTCCCCGGGATCCTGCCTTAACACAGGTCGGATGGGGCCCTTCCCTCTCATCGCTGCCGTTGGCCTCCATCTCTGCCAGATATCTTCTTCTCTGGATAAAATACATGATCATAAGCGCCGATCCTGCAAGGAAGAGAACGACCGCAATGGTGACCAGGAGGAGGAACATACCTTTGGACAATCCCTCCTCCTCGATCTTCCAGTCCACTATGTAATCCACCTGCGAAGCCCGTGATAGTGCGTCATCGGGCGTCATTGAAGCATCCCGGTGAAGAGCGATTATCAGGAAATAAGTATCCTTCTCGCCGATATTCAGGGTTCTCTGGAAAAAGGTCGTGTTCCTCTCGGAGAAGTTCTCCACCACCTGGAAGGTTGTGTTGATCTCGGTAACGTTCTTTCCTTCCTGTATATCCTGGAGGTCTATCTCCTCGCTCTCGATCCAGTCATCGTAGGCTTCCTCCCCTTTTATGAGAAAGACCGAGACCGGGTAGGGGGATGCTTCGATCCTTGCTTCCAGATGCAGCATGTCACCCTTGTCATATTCGATCCGGAACTCGATGTACCTTTCGATGTTCACATCCGTTGTTCCCTCCTGGGCTCCGGAGACCCCCAGAGGTACAAATGAGAGAAATGTCAGGATGAGCATCGGCGCCAGGACCGCCACGCGTCTCATGACCTTTCAGAAATTTGGCATGTTATTATAATTTATGGGGGATATACGTATCATCGGGGCTTTTCTCGATACGATGCTGACCCCTTACCGCCTTTTTGACGCTCCGTACAATCCCTTGATCTCGAACGTCCCTCTGGGCACCATTCAAAAAGTTGCATCATCGACAGCACTGACATGCCTGGGGGCAGACATTGCACGGCGGTTCTGACCCATGGTCCCGATATCGTGTAGTTTTTAAATATCTTCTAATCATATAGCCATCAGGGGGGTGTTCATTTGGCCGAGATATTTGACATCCATAAAAAGAAACTTCGCATCAAGGAGAATTTCAAGAAGACACCCATAACCAAACTTAACGACCAGTATGTTGGCCTTGCCTGGTTCGAGGGAGAATATAAACTTCACCGCCATAACGTGGACGAGTTCTTCATGGTTATCGAGGGGCACCTCTCGATAGAAGTTGACGGGGAGATCAGGCAACTCGGACCCGGCTGCTGCATCACCATCAGGGCAGGGGAGAAGCACAAGACAAAGGCCTCGAGAAGGACCCTTGTGGCCATATTCGAACCCCAGAACGTGAAGATAGAATGGCTGGAATGACCGGAGGCCTACTCCTCTTTTATGTCGTTCTCCTTTGCTCTGGAGACCTTTATCAACGAAATGATCAGGAACGGGAGGATCAGCAGGGGCGCAATGTTACCAACGAAACATGCTCCGTCCCACCACCAATCATTGTAATCACCGGTCTCACCCACTATCGCGAGAGCGATAGCTCCGATAAGGCTTATTAAAAAGACCAGCGAGATCAGGACGATGCCAGTTACATAAGGCGCTTTTCTCCTGCCCGCCTTTCTCGAGATCAGGGATATGAGCATCAAAACGAAGGTTACCACTTAAAGAAGCATGACGCCGCACATAAACGGTCCCGAGACAATATGGTTGAAGTAAAGGTATTCCCACCTCTTGATCCCGTTGTAGGCATCATACCAGTATAAACCCCCGAATCCCATATCGGATAGAGTGCCCCGGCGATCACGACAAGCACCATTGCTATTATGATGAAAATAAGCGGCCTCTTCTTCATTCCTGCAACCCCCGTTGTTGTAAGTATGGTAGGCTAATTAACGGTCCTTCCTTTTTCTGGTCATGAGCACAACCGAGACGAACGCGGCAAAGATTGCTATGGCGATCGAGAAACCGGGGGTCTTGTCATCATCGTCCACTGACTGTTCATCATCATCTGTCGAGTCGTCATCGGTGGTGATATCGTCATCCGGCGGGTCTCCCCGGGGGAAAGGTGCATTGTCCTCCCCGAAAAGATAGTTGAGGGAGTCGGTGACCGTTATCGCTGGAGAAGAGAACCTCTGAAGGGTAGAGACGGCGAGGTCGCTTACCTTCTCGTAGTTACCCATGTAAGAATAATCGATCCTTATGGTCATCTTCGAACCGGATATCGTGTAGTCCTCTTCCGGATAGGGGAAGCTCCTGTCCTCTGTGTAGATGGTGACATGACCTGATTCATTTAATTGGAAGCTCAGTTCGGCCAATGATTCGTCACCGTCAAGGTCCAGAAGGATGACATATTTGTTGGTTCCTCCATCCCCGTATGAACCGGTGACCGTCCCTTTCACGGTCATCTCGACAACAATGGGAAAGGATGAATCGTCACATGTTACTTTCAGGATATCTATGTCATCTTCATGTCCCGTTGCATCACCATAGCGGATGAAATCTGATCCTTCATCCTCATAGGTGATGATCGTCTCTTGCGCGAGGGTGTGGATGGGCAGCAAGAACATGACCAATGTCGATGCTATTAGGAATGAAGGGGGTCTCCACATCATTGTGCCTCGCTTTTACATGGTATTTGGTTTGGAGGTATAAATCCATGTCGCGTGCATAAAACCTGCTTCATTCAATATGCATGCAGGATATTTTTATAGATGCACGACCTATTCCGGTCCCCCAGAAATGCGAGGGTAGCCAAGCGGTTAACGGCGGCAGACTCAAGATCTGCTCCTTAGTGGTCCGTCGGTTCGAATCCGGCCCCTCGCATCCATTCTGTTGAAATCCAGCATTTTTTCAACTGAAACAGAATTCGAGGGGGGAAAGATCCGGACCTGTTCCTGGCACTTCCATTTCCCTCCCTGTTACGAACCAAAATGAAATGCTATTTATACTTCCATTCGAGTTGTCAGCTGGAGTTGATGAGATGCTCTCACGATCCCCGATGACCATTATACTTGTCGCTGTTATGACCTCTGTTCTGCTGGTCTCGTTCGGTAACTCACAGTCACCTGATGGGCCTTTGCCTGATGCCCCCGTGGATCTGAGCGCTTCCTTCAATGCCGGGAGTATCCATCTTTCGTGGTCCCCACCAACCTACACGGGTGCCTCTTACATCGAGAGCTATCTCATCTACCGCGGAGAGTACCCCGGTTCGGAGGTATACTACCAGGAGACCACATCCACGGAGTTCGATGATACCGGTATAGAAGGAGGCAGGACCTACTACTATCAGGTTTCGGCAAGGAACTCCGCTGGCGAGGGGGGGAGGTCCTACGAGGTCTCGGTCGACACGCAACCGCCAACATGGACCGTTTCGGGTCGCTGTACCGAGGAAGGGTCCATGGACGGTATCTCGGGCACCCACATCACCTTCGATGAACAGAGCCCCCCCTATCTGTCCTTCGAAACCTGGACCGACAACTCAGGGTCCTACAGCAAAGAACTTCCTGAAGGCAACTACAGGGCAAGACTGGAAGCGGACGGTTACAGGTCCGAGGAGGATTATTTCAACGTGCAAGGCCCGATGCAGAGGGACTTCACACTGGAGAAGGAGGGGGACGATGAGGGGGATGAGGAAAAGTTCAACTGGACCGAGATCCTGGGCATCGATGAGGATGAAATAAAGGATTTCGCGATGACCGCGGTGATCATCGTCTCCTCGATCCTCCTTCTCATTCCGATCACATTCCTGTTCATCATACTCTTCCTCCTTTTGATCTTCATAAGGCTGGGAAAGGTTAGAAAGGAGATAAGGGCCAAGAACGAACGCGAAGGCGTCTTCCTTTCCAAGAGGCGAAGGAAAAAGTACGAGCGGAAAATGGAGGAGAGCAACGCTTCCAGGGAAAAGAAGGAGAAGTCCTCACCCACCACTAAAAAAGAGGAGGCTTCCGCACCTTCCAAGAAGAAGAAGCCCACCGCCACTGTTGAGGAAATATCGAAAGAGGAGGACTGAGGAGCCGTACGGACCCTCTTCTTTATCCGTAAATCAAAACCGATTATTATATCCTCGACAATCCCCGGACCATGTTCCTTGAAGAGTTCAGACGGGGTGCTATGTCATGGGGTCCCGGAAAGCACATGGTCGTGGAGGAGCGCAACGGTCTGATAGAAGCGTTCCATGAAGCACACATCGCTGTCGTTGACGGGTCAGGAAGGATCCTCTATTCGAGCGGGGACCCCCGTCATATCGCCTATACCCGCTCCTGCATCAAACCCATCCAGGCTCTTCCTCTTCTCTATACGGGCGCGGCGGAGCACTACGCTCTGACAGAAAAGGAGATCGCCGTCATCAGCGGTTCGCACTCGGGAGAGCCGGAGCATCTTGCCGCCGTCAGGTCCATATTAAAGAAAGCGGGGTTGGACGAAAGCTACCTGAAGTGCCATGGCCATGTCCCCTTCAACAAGGAGCAGGCAAGGTTGATAGGAGAGGATTTCTCCTCGATACATGATAACTGCTCCGGAAAGCATGCCGGGGCATTGACTGCCTGCATGTACAACGGGTGGGACCTGGATTCATACACCGACTTCGAGCATCCATTGACCAGGGAGATCGTGAGGACCATATCGTCCCTGACGGGGCTGGACCATGATGACGTATACCTTGGGGTCGATGGCTGCGATATACCGAACTTCGCTGTTCCGATGGACTCCATGGCCCGGCTCTTTGCCCTTCTGGCAGATCCGGGAAACGGCCCCCTGAAGCTGCACCTCGCGACACTGGGGCGATCGATGATGAAGAACCCGTATATGGTGGCTGGAACGGACAGGTTCGATACAATACTGATGAAGGACTTCCCAAATAGGGTCCTCTCCAAAGCGGGAGCTGTTGGCCTGCAGACCCTGTCCGCCTTTACCGATGATGATTGGGTGGGGATATCCATAAAACTTGTGGATGGCGCCTATTCTTCCGCTCTCCCGCTAGTGACATATCATGTGCTTTCGGAACTCGGTATCAAAAGCACCACCGAAAACCGATATACGAAACCCCTGGTCACGACCCGGTCGGGCAAGGTAGTGGGTGCCATGCATTCCTTTGGATCCTTGAAAGAACACTGATCAAGAACCTTGTACATCCAAAATCTATTATAATCACGATCTCCTATTCTCCCCGGGTGAGGAACATGATCATGGAGTTCACCTATTATCCATATACGGCCAAGAATGTGGAGAAGGTGGAGGAGAGATGGGGCGTTTACAAACTTTCGGACGGCCTGAAGAAAATAGTCTTCCTTGGACGAGGGAACATATGCAAACACCTGAGCAAGCACCTGCCGGATGGCCCCAGCCCGGCGGAAGATGTAAAATATTTCTCCGTCGAGTACTTCGACACGAGTGACGAAGCCTACGACTCATGGGAAGAACAGATGAGAAGCCACTACAGCCGTTTCGGCAGATACCCAAAATACAATAAGCCCATTGATTGATACACGGACCTTGGATACGACATCGGACATATCGGTCCGCTGATTTTCCTTGACAACTGGACCATAAATACCACAGAACCCAAGCGCTCAGGATGTGCATACCATGTCAAACCGAATAGGCATCAGAAGGGAGAGCAAGAACAGATGGGAGATGAGGGCCCCTCTCACTCCGGAACATGTACTCAGGCTCGTTAATGATTATGACATTGAATTCACGGTCCAACCCTCCGATCTTCGTATATTCCCCAACGAGAGTTACGAAGACGCGGGTGCCAGAGTGAACGAGGTGTTGGAGGGTACGGATATCATCCTGGGTATCAAGGAGATTCCCCTCCACGAGATAGAGGGCGGGAAGACCTATCTGCTGTTCTCTCACACCATCAAAGGACAGCACCACAATATGCCCATGTTGAGGAAGTTCATGGATAGGGGCTGCACCCTGTTCGATTACGAGAGGATAGTCGATGAAAAGAACAGAAGGCTGATATTCTTTGGAAGGCACGCTGGGATGGCAGGGCTGGTGGATACGCTCTGGGCATTGGGGAGGAGGCTCGAATGGGAAGGAATGCGAAATCCGTTCTCTTCGGTGATGAAGGCACATGAATATGGAGACCTTGCCAGTATAAGGGAGCACATATCCTCGATCGGGAGGTTGATAGCCACTCATGGAATACCTTATTCGCTTAGGCCGTTCGTAATTGGAATAGCGGGTTCCGGGAACGTTTCCCAGGGAGTGCAGGAGATACTTGACCTCCTCCCCGTCAGAGAGGTCAAACCCAGCGAACTCCCGTCGCTCAAGAAGAGGAAGGATTCCGGGACCATCATCTACAAGGTCATCTTCAACGAGTGGGACATGGTCGAGCCGGTAGAGGAAGGGAAGACGTTCGACCTGCAGGAGTACTACCGCGATCCGGCACTCTACCGACCGGTTTTCGTTCAATATCTGCCGTACCTGCATGTTCTCATGAACTGCATCTACTGGGATGCAAGGTATCCGAGGCTGCTCACCAAGGAGAACGCCAGGAAGCTGTATTCCGACCACAGGTCCCCCAATCTTCGGATAATAGGGGATATCAGCTGCGACATCGAGGGAGCAATAGAGCCAACGGTAAAGGCAACCAACCCGGAATCCCCCGTGTTCGTTTACGACCCGTGGGAGGATAAACCCATTCCGGGATGGAAAGGTACCGGCCCCGTGGTACTGGCCGTCGATAATCTGCCGTGTGAGATACCGTTGGAATCTTCGGAATATTTCGGGGATAAGCTCAAGGAGTTCATACCTTCACTGGCCAACGCCGATATGGGGTCCGGGATCGAGGGGCTCAAACTGCCGACACCTCTGATGAAATCCCTGATATTGTACAAGGGTGAGCTGACGAAAAACTACCAATATTTGAATGGATACATTGGAGGTGAAGGGTGATGAAAAATGTTCTTGTACTCGGAGCGGGGCTTGTCGCCAGACCTCTGGTCAGATATCTTCTGGACAAGGCTGGTTTCCAAGTCACGGTAGCAAGCAGGACCGTTGACAAGGGAGAGACCATGATAGCGGGACACCCGCACGGGACCGCGAAAAGGTTCGATGTCTCCAAGGATGGAAACCTGAAGGAGATGGTCTCCGAACACGATCTGGTGGTCTCCCTCCTTCCTTACAATTATCATCCCCGTGTTGCCCGGGCGGCCATCGATTCCGGTAAGCACATGGTCACAACATCGTATGTAAGTGAGGGAATGAAAGAGCTTGACCGGGAAGCGAAGGATGCCGGTGTCCTCCTCATCAACGAGATGGGGCTGGACCCTGGTATTGACCACATGGAAGCTCAGAGGGTCATCGACGAAGTGCACCAAGAGGGGGGGAAGGTCGAAGAGTTCATCTCCTACTGCGGAGGACTGCCTGCTCCGGAGGCCAATACCAATCCCTGGGGATACAAGTTCTCATGGAGCCCACGAGGGGTCGTTCTCGCCAGCAGGAACAATGCCAGGTTCCGGAGGGACGGGGTGGATGTCGAGATCCCCGGAAGCGAACTCTTCGCGAACTACGAGCTTGTAGAAGTAGAAGGACTGGGTACCTTCGAGGGCTACCCGAACCGCAACTCGGTCCCATACGGGGACATATACGGCATACCGGATGCGAACACCATACTCAGGGGGACCCTCCGCAACAGGGGCTGGTGTGATACCTGGAAGGGACTTCATGACATCGGCATGCTCGAGGAGGTCAGCCCGCAGGCCGAGGATTACTACACCATGATCGACCAGCTTGTACCGGGACGTGGTGACCTCAGGGACAGATCGAAGGCATTTATCAGGACAAGGGACAATGATCTCGTGGTCAGGAACTGGGAGTGGCTGGGCCTCCTCGACGACAGATACCTGCTGGACCACACGAGCAGGTTGGATGCCTTGAGCTCCCTTCTGCAGGAGAAGCTCTACTATGACAGGGACGAAAGGGACATGGTCGTGCTCCAGCATACCTTCAATGTGGCCCTGGGAGGAGAGAAGAGGACACTTAGGTCCACCATGATAGATTTTGGGGTCCCAGGGGGAGACTCTGCCATGTCGAGAACGGTCGGGATACCTGCAGCTATTGGGGTGGAGCTTGTATTGAAAGGGAGATTGGACCATCTCGATGGTGTCATCATACCGACCCTGCCGGAGATATACGTACCGGCACTTGAAGAGCTGAAGAAACAGGGTATCTTCTTCAAATAAAAAAAAAGAGAGGGGCATGGTGCCCCTCGTCATTACATCTGCGGGAGCTGTTCACGCATCACCGTATCTGTACTGGGATCCGGTCCCGCCGTTGACCTGGTCGCGGTCACGGTCCTGCTGCTGGGTCCCGTCACATTCTTTGGTCTGGTCCCCGCCTGCAATGGATGATCCCTCTTCCTGGCAGCTGCCGTCCTGGGCTTGCTCCCGGGTCTGCTCTTGTACTGGCTCCCCTGAAGCATCCTCACCGCAGCTCCCGTCCTGGGTTTGCTCCCTCTCTCGGACCTGGTCTGCATCCTCGGGGGCGTTCTCCCCCTGGCTCATGGTCTGCTCCTGGGTTTGCTCTTGTACGGGCTCCTCCGGGACATCCTCGCCACAGCTCCCGTCCTGGACCTGCTCCCTCTCTCGGACCTGGTCTGCGTCCTCGGGGGCATTCTCACCCTGGCTCATTGTTTGCTCCTGGGTCTGCTCTTGTACTGGCTCCCCTGGGGCATCCTCGCCGCAGCTACCGTCCCGGGCCTGCTCCCTCTCACGGACCTGGTC
>JAFGJI010000246.1 GCA_016929175.1 Thermoplasmatota archaeon
GGTGGGAAGGTCAAAAAAAAGAGGATATACCTGGGGAAGGACCTGGACAGGAACATCTTGAAGAGAGCGGAAATGGCAGCCGACAGGGAATTGAACATCCTTTCGGGGCTCCTCGAGGATGAAGAGATACTGGAGCTAGAAAGGCTTAAGGAAAGATACGGGGAGGTTCCGGAGGCTTCCTTGAACAACAGGTATGAGGCTTTTATCTCCCGTTTCACACATGATTCCACTGCCATCGAGGGGAATACCTTGACATTGCAGGAGACAGCCGGTCTCCTTTTCGAGAACCTGACACCGTCTTCAAAAGACCTGAGGGAAATAAACGAGGTTATCAACCACAGGGAGGCCTTTGATATGATGCTCTCATACGAAGGCGATATCTCGAGGGAGTTCGTCTTGAAGCTCCACGAAATGGTGGTCAGGAAAACCCTTTCCGAAAGGATCAGGGACCAGATAGGGAGATACAGGACAGTTCAGGTCTACATAAGAGGGGTTGAATGGATGCCCCCCGCTCCCGAGGATGTTCCGGTTGATATGAAAGAGCTTTTCAGATGGTACACCCAAAACAAGACCAGACTACACCCTCTGGTCCTAGCAGCCTATTTCCATGCCGGATTCGAAACGATACATCCTTTCGTTGACGGCAATGGAAGGGTGGGAAGACTGCTCCTGAACTTCATCCTCCACAGGAACGGTTTTCCAATGGTGAACATCCCCAACAAAAGAAAATTCGAATATTACGAATGCCTCGAAAGATCCCAGGTCGACGGCGACCTCCGACCATTGGTGAGGTTCCTCTACGATCTGATGATAGGCACGGATCCTCTGTTATGACAGGATAGGAACCTACCTCGGCTCCCATACTAAAGCCTCTTAATCCCCCATGAACAAGGACCGTTGACATGTCCAAATAACAACATCTTACTCCAGGCATGAATGTACGGATACTGTTCCACTCATTTTATATCACGACAGGTCCATGGATACCCTCGGGAGTGAGCAAAATGAAGGTCGAGACGTTCCTCTCCGTTGCACTGCTCGTATCGATAACGTTGGTCGCCGGATGCCTGACACCGGATGGGGGGGACAAAGACCCTCCGGGGTATGAATCACAGTATACCGGGATGAACGAGCTTGTGAACGTCTCCAACGAGTTCTCCTTCGATATGTATCGAGAGCTTATTGACGGTGATGAGAACGTCTTCTTCTCCCCGTATTCCATAGTAATAGCCATAGGAATGGCATACGAAGGCGCCAGGGGAGAGACAGCCATCGAGATCCAGCAGGTGATCGAGCTGCCGGGAGATGACCAGGTAAGGCATGATATGGTCCGGTCCCTCCAGTCCCGGTTGAACCCCCAGGGGGTTAATTATGAGCTGAGTACGGCAAACGCCTACTGGCTGAGGCTGGGGGAGGACCTCAACGACATTTATCAGGACACCATTGAGAACGATTACCTCGCCGGAGGACAGGAGCTCGATTTCGCGGGGGATCCCTCCGGTTCCGCTGACACCATAAACGACTGGGTCGAGACAGAAACGAACGGCAGGATAAAGGACCTGATATCTCCCTCTCTGATCTCCGGTGAAACCTACCTGATACTGACGAATGCCATCTACTTCAAGGCGGACTGGAGGTGGCAGTTCGACGAGGATGCCACCCAGGAGAGGAGCTTCCACTTCACCGACGGGACCTCCGATATGGTCGATACAATGAACATGTGCGACAAGGACATCGACCTCAACTACGCGGAGAACGACGATGTACAGCTGCTGCAGCTCCCCTACAAGGACGAGGAGCTTTCGATGTACATCCTCCTTCCGAAGAAGAACGATATCTCCTCTCTGGAAGAGGACCTGACATGCGATTACCTGAACGACCTCAAATCGGACATGTACGGGGAATGGGTGGACGTCTACCTCCCGAAGTTCCGCTTCGAGCTGAAGTACACCCTGAACGACCCTCTTATCGCTCTGGGAATGGAGAAGGCGTTCAACCCCAACGAGGCTGACTTCAGCGGTATCAAGGAGAGCGGGGACCCGCTCTTCATAAGCAGGGTGGTCCATCAATCCTTTGTCGAGGTCAACGAGGAAGGTACGGAAGCGGCCGCTGCGACAGCGGTGATAATGGAGGATTCGGCTTCCCCATTCGGGGGAAGCGATCCGGAACCGGTCGAGTTCAGGGCGGACCATCCTTTCATATTCTTCATAGAGCACAAGGAGACTGGACAGATACTCTTCATGGGGAAGGTGGAGGACCCCACAACTTAGTAAGAGGTCTGGAACCACATTTCGACCTTAAAAGGGACTTGAAAGGTCCGATAATATCCTGACCACATCCATCACCGTTGTGAACCCCATGAGGACGATGAGGAAGAGTACACTTATCACGGTAACGGGCAACTGCAGCTTCCTCGTCCGGATGCTCAACTTCTCGAGGAACGCAAACAGTATCTTTCCTCCGTCAAGGGCAGGTACGGGAAGCAGATTGAAGAGACCCAGGTTGATGCTCAGGAACGCGGAAAAGAACAGCAGCCTCGGGACCGATCCTCCTACGAATTCACCACCCATTGTCACCATGCCCACCGCTCCCGACATGGCCATCGGGTGGGTGAAGAGGGCCCCCAGCGAGATGAACATCCCCGCTGTCATATCGATCATCTGCACAAGGGGTGCCAGGAACATACCCGCCCTGATATCGCTCAAGGGGATGTTGATGGCAAGGAGACAGATGTATGCGATGATGAAGTTCGCCGCCGGGCCGCCGAGGGAGAATAGTATCCTCTTCCCGACGGGGATCGAATAGAAATCATCGAGCTCCTTCACCTTCGGGAGCACGTATCCGCCGAATGGTATCAGGGAAAGTCTGAACTCGACCCCTCTCCACCTTCTCGAAATGAGCTTCGGACCGAACCCAAGGGAGAACCTTTCGACCGGTATTCCGAGTTTCAAAGCCGCTAGAAGATGGCCGAGCTCATGGACGAGGATTAATGCTCCGAGAGCTATGATGATGGAGAGATATCCCATACACTGGCCATGCTCTGATGATATTAATCCCTGTTGGCTGATGGACCTCAGACGATCGAACGGAAAAAATTCCATAAAATTTAAATAAAGAATTGGATCCAGATATGGTTTTCATTCCGTCAGAACCCCTTTAAAGATATCCTCCCTCTTCATCTCGTGGGACAAAAAGGCGATGCCTCCTGAAATTGCATGGAGGAAACGAAAATGAAAAGAAGCAAAATGATAGTATTCTGCGCCCTTCTGACCATGGCACTCCTGGTCTCTATCATGCCGGTCGCCGTAGGGGGTTCGAATGCGGATGGGCAAACGAGGGCGTCGACCCTTTACGTCGGCAATGACCAGACATACAAGACCATCAACGCTGCCGTTTCCGCTGCGATCGATGGGGACACAATAAGGATATTTGCGGGAATATACCATGAGACACTTTCCATATCCAAATCACTGACGTTCCAGGGGAACGGCTCTGCAAGCACGATAATAAACCAGACCACAAGCGAGGTTACCTGGTGGCTCAAGAAAGGAGGCATCACCATCAGGGATATCGGCTTCGAGGCCAGCAGGGACCTGCAGTCCTGGGCGATCAGAACCGATCCTTTCAACATCTCCGGCGGCAGTTACATAACGATCCAGCGCTGCAGTTTCAAGGATGCACATCACGGGGTATACTTCAAAAGCTCAAATGACAACCTGGTCCTTGATTGCTTCTTTTACAACAGCCAGATATGTTTCACCGATTCCATGAGGAACATTATAAGGAACATCACCGTTCTGGGCGGTAACATATACCTGGACAACAGCAATGACGATCTGGTGGAAAACTGCACCGTTGCCGGGTGCGATATCGACAGAGCGGCCAACATCCAGGTGGTCGGCGACAGGAACACCGTCAAGGGATGCAGGGTCAACGACACGGAAAAAACGGGCATCCAGGTGAACGGTGATGACAATACCATCATCGGGAACACCCTCACGAATAATACCTGGGGCGGTATACATCTCTTTGGTTGTCGTGATAATTCGATCTCCAATAACACCATTAAAGGGAATGCATACTACGGTATCCAGGCCGTTGGAACCACCAAGAACAACATCATCAGGTACAACGAGTTCATCGACAACGATGAATACGCCATCTATTTCGGGTCATCTGGATATGCCATCCAGGACAACGAGATCGCCTACAATAATTTCATCAACAACGGTGGTCTCGATAAACAGGCTTACGACAATTACGGAACGAACGATTGGAACGCCAGCGGTGGTGGAAATTACTGGTCTGACCACACGAACTATGATGTCAATAACGATCATTTCGCTGACCGGAGCTATCAGATCGACGGGGAAGGGGGTGACAGGGACTATAAGCCCTTCGCCAGCAGGCTGCTCTTCCCGAACCCTCCAAAGATAACTACCATCGACGTCACCAACGCCTACACGAACCAGAATTATTCCGTGACCTACAAAGTGTTCGACTGGGACACCGAAGCTTCCAAACTGAAATGGACCCTGAACACCAATGCTTCATGGCTTGGCTTCACGGGCTCATGGTTGCTTCATGGTGTACCCAGGGTCTCGACATCGTCATACTGGGTTAACCTGAGCGTCACGGACGGAAACAACATGGACTTCACCAACTTCACCCTCAACGTCACCAACAACAACCTTGCACCGAAGATCACGACCGCGGATGTACCGGTCTGCTTCGAGGACCAGCTCTACCGCGTGGATTACGAGGCCGATGATACGGATGAACTGTACTGGGAAATGGAAACGAGCGCAGGCTTCCTAACAATGGACCCGTCATCCGGGATCCTGTCAGGCACACCGACCAACGATGATGTGGGCCATCACAGCGTGAAGATCTCGGTGATGGACGAATACTCCAAGGACAGCACGGAGTTCATCCTCGAGGTCCAGAACGTAAATGATGCTCCGGTGATAACCACGGAGGACGTGCTAACAGTGAACGAGGGAGAACTCTACCTCGTTGACTACGAAGCCGAAGATATCGACCCCACAATGGACACCCTCATATGGAGCATGGGTACGGACAGCGGTTTCCTTTCCATCGATCCCCTCACGGGAGTTCTGAGCGGGACCCCGGGAGGATCCGATGCGGGCTTTTACGAGGTCAACGTCACCGTATCTGACGGGAACGGAGGGATCGACGGCCACGAGTTCGATCTCGAGGTGATAAGGGTAAACGACGCACCTTTAGCCACTCAGGAGAACTGGGAGGTCATGATGGACGAGGACGGGTTGGATACCTCGCTGAATGTAAATGACATGTTCTCGGACATGGACGGGGACGAACTGCAATATTCCATCAGCGGCCATGATCACGTTTCATGTACCATCTCGGATACGGGTACCATAACCTTCGAACCTGCCCCGGACTGGACAGGAACGGCTTTCCTCATCATCACCGCAAGTGACGGTGAACTCTCTTCAACAGCCACCATCTCTGTCGAGGTTACAAATGTCAACGACGCACCCAGGGACCCCGTGATCCAGAAAGGTTCGGAGGAGTTCCGCGAGGATGGTACACAGAGGGTATCCGCATCCGCCCTGGACATGGACGTCGACGACGAGCTGACCTACGAATGGAGAGTGGAAGGCATTGGCGTCGTGGGAACCGGAGAGACCATAGACCTCGACCTGCCTGCCGGCACCTACACCCTGGCCCTCAGGGTAACGGACCCGTCGGGAGAATATATCGAGACATCCATGCAGATAGTGGTTCTTCCGGTTGAGGATATCGTACCCCATACCGAACCCTCGCCGAGGCTTTCCATTGTTCCATATCTGGTGGGGGCATCGCTCCTACTGGTCGCGGCAGCCTTTGCGGTCTCGTTCTTTGCTCTCAGAAGGAGGAACCGGAGGAAGGAGGATGAAGAACGTGGAAAGGATGCCTGGAGTCGGGTTCTCCTTATTGATGAAGGTCCTACCCCCGTAACAGGCAAGGTCCCGGGTCTGTACACTGCACCATCGATGCATCGCCTTGGTCCGGACCCGGACCTTGCCGCAAGTCCCGGGCAGGTGAACGGGGGGAAACTTGAAGGCCTGTTCGACGAGGAAGAAAAAGACGGTACGGGTCATTCCGATGATCTGACCGATGATCTGTCGGAACTCTTCGATGAGGCCATCAACATGGGCAGAATGACCCCGTCCAGCGAGTCGCTTATGGAACGGCTGGAAGTAGTCCGTAAGGATGGAAGGATCCCGAACGGGGACTACCGGGAGATAAAACGGAAGTTGAACAATATGGATAAATAGAGAGAACCGGAATTAATCACAATGGCAGGAAAGGAGGCGACGGAAACGGACGAACATGGTTCACTGGGCCATCCGACGAGAAAGGTCCTGTACCGCTTCATCACCGAGAACCCCGGCACCTCCTTTCAATTTATCCTCAACGTCATGAAGATACCGGAGGGCACCCTGAGATATCATCTGGAGCAGCTCCAGAGGTCCATGAGGATCGTGAGCGAGAAGAAGGGAAGGAACCTCGTCTATTATTCCAGGTTCCACAGGGACCATCCAGAGTGTCCCGCAGACCTCGATCTCAATGACAGCCAGAAGCTGCTCCTCGACCTCATACAGGCCTCTCCAGGAGCCACCCGCAAGGAGCTGATGGCCAGGTCCCGGCTGGGTAGGAGGGAACTGAACTACTCCCTCAGGAGGCTCGGAGACCTGAAGCTCATATGGAAGGTCGATACTGAGAACGGAAAAGGTTACGAGTTGATCTCAAAGGACCGATTCAAGGACGAGATGTTCAGGATACTGGTCGATCGTCTGCTCAGGGGTGAGATGGAGATCGAGAGGTTCAGGCTGCTCAAAGACAGGCTCGAGAACATGTGAGCCCGCAACACGGACCGACCTGTTTTCGATACAATATATGAACCAAATAGATTAAAACCACTCATCGGAGAAATGAACACGCTTAGCGTGAGGTCCGAAGATGGAGGCCCCTGATCCAGTGATGTCACACGTTGCGGTCGTAGCAGCAGTCCTTCTGATCGCTATTTGCATGATGCCCGCGATCGAAGGTGCCTCCCGGTCCGACGTGGCCCCTCCAAGGGGCCTGTCGAATTCAGGGATCGTGCTCATCGAGGACGCTGCGGAGACCGTGATCTACGGGAGGGAGGCCTACCCCGAAGGGGACATGATCGGTTCATACCTCTGGGTGGGGGACGTGAACGGCGATGGTATCGATGATATCGGACTCTCTTCCATGGTTGGCGGCGGGACCCGCGGGGTCAATTTCATCCACGGCAGCACGGAGGGGCTTCCGGAACTCATTGACCTGTCTGATCCATCCTCCGTATCATTTTCATTGGGTTACCCGGCAAGGCAGATCGAGGTCGGGGACTATGACCACGACGGCATCAGGGACCTTATCCTGTCGGGGCAGCTCGGCGCGGGAGTGTACCTGCATCTTAAGAACCAAAGCGGATACGGTGATCATCTCACTTCCCTCGGTTCGATGGGCGTCAAACAGCAGACATGGGAATACCCTTACAGCGATTTCATATGGGCGGGCGACATCGACGGGGATGGACTGGATGACATAGTAATGGGGGCCTTCGGATGCGGATCATACCTGGCCGTGGGGATAATAAGGCCCGATACGATCAAGATCCACTGGAGCAGGAGCGGGAACATCACAACGTTCACCGCCGGCAAATGGGATGACTTCGCATCCTCCATCGGTGTTGGGGATATCGACGGGGACGGATATCTGGACATGGTCGTGGGTGTGCCAAGGGCCGACCCGGAAGAGGGAACCCCCAGAAATTTCGGTGCGGTCTGCTTATACTTCAACCTCACCAGGTTCGACAGCTCGTCCACCTTTCATCCCTACGAGACGGCGGACACGATGATATACGGCAGCGATACCTTTGACCAGTTCTGATGGAACGTCATGCTGGAGGATATCAACGGGGATGGAAAGGACGATATCCTGGCAGGCGCCCCCGAAGCGGACGGGGTCCAGAACCTCAAAAGCTCATGCGGGGAGATCATGATATACTACGGCAAGGACAACAGGTCCTTCCCCGCCCTCATGGACGCAGAGAACGATGCCGATGTGATAATGATCGGAGCTACCGGAAGAACCACAGACCCCGAATATTCAGGGGACAAGGTCGGGAGGGCCTTCCAGCTCTCGGACATGGACGGGAACGGTGAGCTTGAGTTCATCATCCCCATCCCGAACAGGGACCTGAACCCGCTGGATGGAGCGGGCAGGGACGGCGCCGGCTCCATCTGTCTCTACGGGTCGAAGAGCATCATACCGAAGACTGGCAGGATAGCTGCACTGGGATACCCCTCAACGACCTACACGATAGAAGGCAGGGACATGGGGGATTCCATCGGATGGCAGGTGAGAGTGGGGGACATCAACGGGGACGGTCTGGACGACATGATCATAGGGGTCCCCCAGGCAGACGGGCGCCAGAACCTCCTGAGGAACTCCGGCGAGGTCTACATCATCCACGGTGAAGGGATAAGGCTGAAAGAGTACAGGATATCCGGCCCGGCTTCATCCTCTCCGAAGGTATTCACAATGGGAGGGACCTTCGATATGAACCTGTCCTTCGAGAGCACCAGGGGCCACGATCAGGTCGATGGCGGGAGGCTTGTGATAGGTACGGGAAGTGAAGCTGCCTCACTCGTATGCGAGGATGGGGTGTTCCGGAAGGAGAGCGACCCCTACGGGTCCGTGGTCCTCCATCCGGAAGGATGCTCTCTGGGCGGGAGCGGACGGTCCGGATGGCTTACCTTCAGTATGGAGCTTGGCTGGCATTTTCCCTTCGAAGGCCCCATGGACGTCAGGTTCGACCTGACCGCTCTGGAGGACGGGAACCTTTCAAGGTTCTACCCCTCCTCGGCAGTGATCTGCAAGGATATCACGATGACGGACACCCTGAAGGTCCATTCCGGGGAAGCCGAACTGATGATGAAAGGCTCGTATGTTGCACCTGGGACCAGTATGACCCTCGGAGGTTCCATCATCATCTACAAGGACGACCCTCAGAGGGAGGTGCCGTTCGGGAACCTCTGGATCGACCATTACGAGGGGGAGACCCTTGTCGATCAGGTTGTTTATGCACCGGGATGGAGCGTGGAGTTCGCGGCCCCGGAAAAAGGTGACCATAAACACTCTCTGGTGCCTTCCATAGATCCTTCCACCTATCCCGAGGAACTGCCTTCAAAGCATCTTCCGGACCTCGGGGATCCTCTGGAATACATAGTCCGGGTCGACCACACACCACCCCTGACACCGACGGGGCTAAAAGCCGTATCCGTGGATGGTAACGAGAACCTCAGCAGGACCGGGGAGTTCATCCTTTCATGGGACGACGCAAACTACGTGGAAGGGGACCAAGATCTTTCCGGCATACGGGAATACTGGATCACCGTGGAAGGGGATGAACCCTTCCTGTCCCTCGAGAGCGGAGGCCTGATGGGGACCTATTTCGACGACCTTGGATCCTATCAGCGGGAGAAGGAGGTCCTTGACGAAACGCTCCATTTCACTTCGAGCGAGTGGGGCCCCTTCGGCCCGGACCCCAACCTTATGCTCCCCTATGACTACTCCATAAGGTGGTGGGGGTGGCTGGACATGGGGGATGCGGAGGACCAGTTCTTCAAACTCCTGGGTTCCGGGGACGTCAAGCTCTATCTCGACGGAGAGCGGATTTTGGACTGGACCCCGATCAAGAAGGGATTGGTCATGGGAGGATTCGATTTCAAGAAGGGGGAATACCGCAGGATCGAGATCGCCTTTCGGCACCGGTCAGGGGACTCCTTCTTCTCCTTCATGTTCCAGGACGGGAGCGGGTCATTCTCACCCGTTCCCTCTACCTCCCTGCTTCATCCCTCGGCTTCGCAGAAGGTAAGTCTGGAAGCCGATATCGGCACCGTTAAGGTCCACTCCGTCGACTGGGTGGGGCACACATCGGAAAGTGCCGCTATTGAACTATACCGGGACATCACTGGCCCCGTGTTCGACCTGTCGGGGATACCGAGATGGACCAACACCAGTCGCCCGGTCTTCGAGATCGGTGTCCGGGACGCGGAATGGGGAAGCTCCCCCAGTTCCGGTCTGGACCCGGGATCGGTCATGTACAGGACCGTGGATGAAGAAGGAGTGTATTCGGAATGGGAGCCTCCCTCGAAGGTGAAGGAGAGCATGGATGTACCCGGAAGCTACATAGGAAGGATCGAACCTGTACTCACGAATGACTGGAGGGGAAAGGTCCAGTTCCGGGCCTCGGACATGGAGGGCAACAGTGTTCTGTCCGCCTGGGTGGAGGTCGGGGTGGACCGGAGGTCTCCCGAGCTTTTCATCCTTCGACCGGCCCATGGAGCTGTCATCGAGGGCAACAGTGTGAACATCCTTATCAGGGCCACGGACCTGGGAGGGTCCGGTTTCGACGGCAGGACCCTGGGATACATCATGAGATCGGGGGAGACATGGTCCCAATGGAACGGCATCCCCTTCGATGTCGAGGGTGAGGAGGTCGTCCTGAACATAACGATGTACCCCCCCTTCGGGACGCTGGAGTTGAGGTTCGGCGGCAGCGACCTGATGGGGAACAATTATCTGACCCCCATCTTCCTGCTCACGATCAAAAAGCCCGCGGTGAACCTCAAGCCCCACCCGGTCATCAAGATGCCTCTCAACAATTCGGTTCACCGTTTGGGCGTGCCGGTCCATCTCAGCTCCGAGGGGACGTACGACGACGGCCTGGGCAATTACTCTCCCGTGAGGATGACATGGACCTCGAGCGAGGAAGGGCTTCTCGGGACCGGAAGGTCCCTTGACGTAGTACTTCGGAGCGGAGACCACATCATAACCTTGTATGCTGATGACGGTTCTCCGGGGCACAATGTTTCGACCTCCATCCGTATAACCGTTCTCGAACCCTCCGATCCCGACGACACGGATCTGCCGCCGATCGACGAGGATGAAACGGGGTGGCTGGCATTCGTGGCGGTGTTCTTCGCCATGGTCCTTCTGGTGGCAGCCGTACTGACCGTCATGGTCGTAATGGTACGGAGAAGACAGGACGGGGAGACCCGTCTCGGAGTGGTCAAGGAGACAGCGGATGATATCGCCTACGGCCAGAGAAGTTTGAACGAGGACGAGGATTGAACTTCCCTGCATCACAAGGGATTTATCTCATTAAAATGATCATTTGTCAAGAAGCCCCCTTACCCACTCGCGGTTCTTCCACAGCGTGCATCCTCCTCTCGTCTCCGCCAGCATGCCGTGGTTCTCCCGTATACTTGCAAGCAGTTCAGAACCGAGGGCTTCCCTGAGGGAGACATCATGCAGGTCAGTATCCGAATACGGGGCGAACGGACAGGGTTCCAGAGCCCCCGATGGGTTCACATGGACGAAACCCCTGCCCGAGGAAAGACATCCTCCAAGCTTTTCCTCGTCACCGGGGAACGTTATGAACATCCCGGGATATCCGGACTCCAGTTTACCCATCAGACCGATCAAACCGTCCCTCTGCTCCAGGGTGGGTGCGCTTTGCTCGGTCCCTTCCTCGACCGGGATGTACTCGACATAGAAGAAGATCCTGCACCCGTTCTCGATCAGCTCATCAACGAACTGCTTTCCGGTCACTACCTCGTAATTCTCAGATGTCACTGTCACCGAGATCCCCCAGAAAACGTCCAGTGAGGAAAGTACCGGAAGCACCTTCCCGAGCCTCCTGAACACGCCCTCCCCCCTCCTGAGATCGGTCTCCTCCTCGAACCCCTCAATGCTCAGGACCGGGACGATGTTCCTGGCATCCCTGATCTCCTCCACCATCCTTTCATTCAGGAGCATCCCGTTGGTGAACAACGGAAATATGATCCCGGGGAACTCCTTCAGGATCCCCACGAGCCCGGGTCTGAGGAGGGGCTCCCCGCCGGCCATGAGGACGATGGAGATACCAAGCTCCACGCACTCCTCCAGAATGCTTCTCAGAAGTCCGTCGTCCATCTCGGCTGGCCCGACGGAATGAAGCTCCCGGGAGTAGCATCCGCTGCAGTTAAGGTTGCATTTTCTGGTCACCGAGATTATCATGAAGGCGGGAACATGGACACCCTCACGGTCGAGCTTTTTCCTTCTCCCGGCTGCGGACATCTGGTGCGAGACCAGATCGACGACCCAATCGGGCCTGGTCTCCGAATACTCCGTCAGAATGGAGGAGGCCCTTTCCATAAGGCCCATGATGCCCGAGCTCAGATGCTCCCCTATCTCTTGGTCGTCCATTCCACTTCCTCGGTGGTCCCCAATAAAAAGCCCTATATTACATCTTCTCCCGGATAGGCCGTGAGTGATAATTAGCGGTGTCATTTCTTTTCTTCGATCTCAAAGACGTGACAGTCCTCTTTCTCAAGGATAACTTCCCTCACATAATACTTTGCATTGTGTTTATCCAGCAGGTCCAGAACCTTTTTCTGATCATCATTCCTCACAATGAAAACAGGTCTGATCGGAGAAAGGTCTAGCATCCCATATTCTTATCTAGTTCACGCAATAGACTGTGCTAGGATGAAAAGTATGATATTTTATTGCGGAATATATGAAAATGTAATATAACAGGTTCTTTATTACATATTTTTAGAAGCTTGATATGATAATGCAAAAAGACTTCAGAGTAAATGGGGGATTAAAGTTGAAAAATGATGGAGTAGTGATATTATCCGTATTCTGCTTGGTACTGATGGTAACAGCAGTTTTCAATCCGATTATCATGGGATGGGTTGAAGGACAGGATCCTCCGGTTAGAGAAGATCCCATTCCGGGACCTTACAGGGATCTTAACAAGCTAGTAACGGACCTTCTCGAAGTCACGGAAGACTGGACGGATTCCGACAACGATACTCTTCCGGATTCCGTCGAGAGGATAATCGGAACCGAGATTGATAACGAGGACAGTGATTACGACACCCTGAACGACTCTTACGAGGTAAAAATGAACATGGATCCGCTTAGCCCGGATTCCAACAAGGATGGTCTGTCCGACCCCAGGGAGATCACGAACGTATCTTTGGACATCGAC
>JAFGJI010000247.1 GCA_016929175.1 Thermoplasmatota archaeon
CGTAATTTATCGAGGGGTATGATGAGTATTCGATCCGATATCTGACGATATATTCCTGGTCTTCCGTGGCATGGTCCGCTTTCTCGAGCCTGATCACCGGGGACCTGTAGAGTGGATAGAGCCAGGGATAGGTCCGGTCCTCGATGATCCCCCATGAATTGACGAAATCCCAATCCTCTTTTAAGAAGGTCTCCTCCTTCTTCATCTCGATCGTGGTGTTAGCGGAATACCCGGTGGATGAGCCTCTTACGACCCCTCTGTCATAGGGGAACACTATACTGTCGTAGAAGCAACCCGAGATGGAACCCAGGTTGTTTCCGACAAGCCCCCCTATCTCGGTGGAGATGACACTGCTGACCGAGGTCACCGCATAGGAATCAGAAATGGAGGCAGAACCTTCTCCATAGTTCTGCCCGACCAATCCACCCATATCACTGTGGCCGGGGGCCTGGGTGTAGAAGATGGACCCGATTGCGTATGACTCGGAGACACTGCCATCGTTGTATCCCACCAACCCCCCGATATCCCCCGCATCCTGGGACTCGTTGATGGAGACGATGCTCTTGGAATAGGTGTAAAGGACCGTTCCGCTGTTGTAGCCTATCAAGCCCCCGACCCTTTCCGGTGTGTATTTGACGTTATTGCCTGTCCCGGTCCTTCTTGAAATGTTGCTCCCTGAATATGTCCTGGAAATGAGGCCTCTCTGATTTTCCCCGATGAGGCCACCTATCCTGTAGAACCTGTTGTTCGCAAGGCTTCCCTTCAGATCGCAGGTGATATCTCCCTCTGAAAAGGCCCATTCCACCTCGGAATTGTAATTGTATCCTATGAGTCCCCCGACCGAATGGACCGCGTCAGCAGAAGTGGGAGAGACCGAGATATCTATCGGTACGGTCGAGTATCCATAGCTGATCTTCTTGTTATTGTAACCGACAAGCCCTCCAATGTTGTACACGTTCCCGGTCCCA
The DNA here is from genome assembly GCA_016929175.1 of Thermoplasmatota archaeon. Lineage (GTDB taxonomy): Archaea > Thermoplasmatota > Penumbrarchaeia > Penumbrarchaeales > Penumbrarchaeaceae > JAFGLL01. The sequence continues at coordinate 969 of JAFGJI010000247.1, forward strand.
TCTATGCTGATGGGCCCGGTAGAGTAACTGTTGGTCAGTGTTCCGAGGTTGTTCTGCCCTATGAGGCCTCCGACCATCTGGGTCAACTGGCCCGACAATGATATTTCGATACTGCCAGCTGCATATGTCCTGTCAACAACCCCCTGGTTGCAGTATCCTATGAGCCCTCCGGTGTTGTGGAGATAACCCCAAACGGTGACGGAGATATCGCTCCTGGAGTTGCACTGGGTCACCTGGCCTCTGTACAATTCTCCAACCAGACCCCCGATATAGTCGCAGTTACCACCGATAACGGAAACCTCGACAGCGCCCGTGCTGTATGAGTCCGATAATGGGACAGAGCTGAAGGCTCCTATGAGGCCTGCGATACGGTTAGCGTAGGTCTGTGCAGAGATAGAGATCGAGACAGAGGAATATGAACCGCTGACCGCTCCGGAGCTGTAACCGGAGAGACCGCCGATATATCGGCTGTTACCAGATAACAGGATAACTCCTCCTGAATGGCACGAGGATAGCTGTCCAATATTGTGGCCAGTGATCCCTCCAAGGTTATCAATGGATATTACGCTGGTCGAGCTGTAGTACACATTGATGAATCCGATCCAGTAGCTCCCTGTGACCATCCTGTTGTTGTAGCCGATCAGCCCCCCGATCAAAGTGCATGATACCGATGAAATACCCTCGATCCCGATATCCGATCCACTGCTGCAGTTCTCCACTTCCCCTTCATTCCTTCCTATCAACCCGCCAACTTGTTGAATGTAATCCCATCCTTTGGCCTCCATAGAGCCCGAAGACCGGGAATTTCTTACCGTTCCGCTGCTGAGGCCGATCAGACCCCCTATATAGCACATGTCAGAAGAACCGGAACCTGCAAACAGCAGGTCAGAAGTTGACCTGCAGTTGTCGACCTCCAGGGTATCCACGTGACCGATGAGCCCTCCTATCTGCAACTTATCGCCTGCCCCGTTCAAGGTCAGATCGACATCCGAAGTGCAGTTCGATATCGCAGTCCCCTGTCCTCTCGCATATCCGGTCAGACCGCCTATGTTGTGGAAAGTTCCTGTCACCTTCCCGGAAACAGTGCAGTTCTCTATTCTCGGATCGAATGCCCTCCCGCAAAGGACACCCACATTATGCTGTCCTGTAATACCGGTCGCCTCGATCCCGACGTGATGCACCCATGCGCCGTTCATGACCGCGAACAATCCCACATCGCCGTACCCGCTCCGATCTATCCAAAGCGCCTTGATCTTGAACCCTTTTCCGTCAAGGCCGCCCTTGAAAGGATAGTCGCTATTTCCCACAGGCAGGAATCCCCTGTCGCCACTCCAGTTGCGGGTCTGGGACGCATCAATATCATTGACAAGTACGAAGTGCTCCGTCAGGTTACTGCTGATGTTCTGCAGCTCGAAGATCGTCGATATCCGATACGGATCTTCAATTGTCCCGTTTCCCCCTGCGAACGAGCTCCTCGTGGGCGGAACTTGAAGAGAGGGCTCACCCCCGGTCTCTGCATACGAATGACCCATGACCATTGGTGAAGTTAACAGGACCATTGAAAGAAGTATCGGAATGAATCTGTATTTCATGGGATCCCCCCTTTAACCATCAATTTCTGATTATTTATAACTATTCAATCCACCAGTATGACGAGCTTATCGGTTCCAACATTTCAAGATCATTTTCATTTTTTTCAGAATACAAGTTGTTTTACTGCATTCAACCAACAATGATATCATATTGTAATAAATGACATAGAGGAGTGACACATTTCACTGATACTGCATGGGTTGAAACAATTCGGATCATCCAGCCTCCAGAAAGTTATAACTACTATAATCTATAATCACACTGTATGTCACTATTTGGGATTAGGAAGGTTATTCTAGGTGCTGTCATCGGGTTAACACTGGTTGTTTCCTCTTTTATCTTTGTCCTTGCCTCTGAAGGGACCACACTTGAAAGGATGGATGACCAGGAATGGGACCTCGACGGATGCATCGATGAAGACGGCATCGTGCACATCGTCCATTCCACACAGGAAGGTCTCATGTTCTCGGATTATCACGGGGGGGTCATGGAGAATTCGCGATCGATCACGGATGAGGATGCAGAACAGGCTGCCATGATCTATACACAAGACAGTTTCTTTCTCATCGCATATATCGTCGAGGCTGATTTCTTCAACACGGCGATCAGAATGATCAGGTACGACGGAAGCGATGTTCTGGATAGATGGACGATCCTCGAGGACGCGTCCTATCACAATCCTGCCCTATCCTACTTCAAAGGATCCCTTTACCTTGTCTTCGAACAGGGTGGATCGGCGGATGGATCGGTTGGTTTCTCGAGCGATATAGCTATTGTCAGCAGTGCTGATGACGGAGACACCTGGAGCGAACCAACGGTCCTATTCCGGAGCGATCTGGACGAGATGGTACCCTCCCTCGCAGTGTTCAACGGAAGATTGTTCGTCTCCTTCATTCAAACCCAGGGGGAGGAGGTCACACACCAGGGGAACGCCTGGGAAGCTGAAGATGACGCGATCCTGATAAGCTCCTCGCCTGACGGGTCCGTCTGGACCGAGCCATACAGGGTCTCCTATGACATAGCAAGAATTGAAGACCCGGCCATCATCAACTACAAGGACAGGCTCGCCCTTGCATGGGTGACGAACATCGGTGGCTACGGGATAGAGAACACCGAGAGCATTGCCACATGCCTCTATGATGGCTATATGTGGAGCGATCAGATAATATTCCAGACCCGGCATCCGAACGATCTTGTACCACTTCTCATATCTTATACTGACTATCTCATAGACGACGGTCAGAATGTTCCGGCATACTTGCAGGAATTCTCCGACCTTGAAAAAACAGAGAGGGATCCGAACTTCGAGATCAGCGATCAGGAATGGGAGATCCAGTCCAGTACCACCAAGGAGATCTTCAGGAAGAACGTGACCATACGCAACACCGGGAACTCCCTGCTGATCGGCCATGTCGAGGTCCCGAAGAGTACGGACAATATCGTTGTTTCCTCCTCGACATACGAGTTCGATCTGGATCCCGGGGAGGAAATGGTCCTGAACCTGCAGGTGGAAGCGGACTATCCGGGGAATTACGATCTCACCGTGTTCTTCAGGAGCAATGATGCAGAGAACCGTGTCGTTCCATACTTCATCACCGTCAGTATAGAAGGCCAGATGGAAGACTTTTTCTCGAACTTCCCCGTGATCGAACCGGATGATGACGATGACGTTATTGATGATGATATAGTGGATGATGACGATGAGAACGATACCGACAGTGACGGGATGCCGGACTGGTGGGAGGACAATTACGGATTGAACAGGACCGACCCTGCCGATGCTGCCGGCGACATTGACGGAGATAATGCCACCAACCTCGAGGAGTACATAGCGGGAACGGACCCCACCGACCCCAACGATGTGCCCGCTGACGATGATACGGTAGATGACGATATCGTGGACGATGACACGCACGACAAGAAGGGGGTCGACCTGTTCATTATCATACTTATGACCGTCATCATATTGGTGGTCATACTGATCGTCGTTCTTCTGATCGTCCGAAAGTTGAACTCCACGAAGGAAGGGGACCTGAGCGCGGAAATGGCGATCTTCTTCGTTCTTCTGCTCCTGGTCGCAGGAATGGCGCCGTTCATATCCAATGCCCAGGAAGTCGAGGAAATAAAACTGATAGACGAGGAGATCGGAGAATTCGCAAAGAGCAGGATGAACATCACAGAGCCCCTGAGTGTCACTTCCTCCATAGCGATCGGGACAAGGTTCGAGACGGAGTCTCTGGAAATGTACTCACAATTCACCATCGTCTCGCAGGTCTTCGAGACAGGAGGTAAGGTCATCGATGGTATCTACTTCCATGCGATGAACCCATCGCCCCGGGAAGTTCCCATAGACATCTCGATAAGGGACCTGGGGACCAACAAGATCATCGGAAGGGGCAGGGTGATGATCAGCGGTGACATGAAGGAGTACATCGTGGAATTTGACAACCGGGAGAACGTAGATACATGCGAGGTCGAGTTCTCCACCAGACAGATCTACACACCTGACGAGAAGCTCGAGGTGAGGATCGGCTGCATCGCGAACTCCGGATTGAACGTTTCCCGCGTGTTAAAATATTCCCAGAGATTCCCGATCCAGACCGGAAAGATCACTCAGATCGACCGCTACAACACCGACACCATCGCATTGGGAGCAAGGTATCTTGACCCGAAGGTGTTCATGATGGATTTCCACATGGACAAGAAAGCGCTTCTTCTCGATAAAGAGGACGATATCATAAACGGCTCCTTTGTCATCGCAAATGATCTGGAGCAGGATATTGCGGTCAGGGTCAAACTGGTCTGCTACGACGCGGCCGGGAACGAATATCCCATTGCCAACCAGTTCCTGGACCTCGAGGCGAGGAACCTTTCCGGACAGCTGATCTTCGAAGTACCCCGGGACCTCGGCTTCACCGAGGGAAGGCACGTGATCGTCGCAGGCATCTATTATCAGGACCAGCTGATATTCAGGTTCGGTGATGAACCATTCGAGATGTACTCGACGGCGTTCCTTGTCTCCTACAGACGCATCAAAGATGTCTCGGTACTTCCCACCGACCGGATCCGACCGGGGGGCCATATCAATTTTGCCGTTCTCAAGATAGACCATATTGCAAGGGAGGTCAACGACCAGCAGCTGGCCGAGATCAAGGACAAGCTCCAGGACGTTGCCGAGGAATACGCTCTATCCTATACCTGGAAGGAGGTAACGGACATATCGGAATTCACCAGAATGATGGAGGAGAACGAGGAGGACGTGGCTCTGATCAATACACATGGTTCGCTTCTTCCCCTTCCGGAGATGTACGTAGATGAATTCAAAGGTGGAAAGGACACCATTCTGCTGATGCATTTCAACGAGTACAATGATAAACCCCAGGACAGCACCTCTCTGGGCAATTTCATCGAGGATTTCCCCAAATCCAGAAAACCCAACAATGCCTTCTGGATACAGAACCAGGGCCCGAGAGGCATGGACGGATCAAGATATCTGCCGTTCTTCATCAACGGCCTTGCGGAGCTGCCTGCGGACATAGGGAGCACACCACAGTATATGGCAAGCGGGCTCGAGTTCACGATGAACCTCAAGATAATGGACCTGCCCTCGAAGAACGATTATGCCCAGATGGCATCTTTCTGGGACCGGGATACCCTCAACGAGACATTCTGGTCGATGAGGCTGTGGAACGACAGGGCGGACAGCGGGGAGGTCGAGCTGGAAATAGCGCTCGAGGACTCCACGGGCTGGAAGAGCGTTTTCTTCGCTCTTCCGTATGATGAAGGGTTCAACATCGGGGAATGGATGACACTCCTTGTATCGATCGATAGAACGACCCCGGGAAATGCTGTTAAGGTCGAGCTCATCAACAGGTTCGGTTATACTGTCGAGAACTTCCACGGGAGCCTGACCGTGGACAGCAGTATGGATGTCAGAGCCATGGACGACCTGCTCCTGGCGAACAATGACAACAACGGCTCCCTTTCATGGAGGGCAAGACCTCTTGAGGCGATCCTCTATTCGGTCGAGTATTATCTTGAGGGGGGCTCGGGGACCATTTACAGTGATACGTGGGACTTTTCCTCGGATCAACCCAAACTCAGTGTGAGCAGCTACTACGATCGGACCGGTCGAATATACGGTTCCATATATACCGGAGATGACGTCTACAAACCACAGTTCATCACTTCGTATACTTTCCAGGGGGACAAGTGGCTCGAGGTCAAGGGAAACAGAAAACAGGAACTCCAGGAGTTCACGCTCGAGTTCCTGATGAGAGTGGACCATAATCCGTCCGACGGCGAGGTCTGGACCCTTGTTTCAAGGGGACTTGAGGGAAATAGAACAGGATTCCTTGTCGAACTTGAGGGGGATGGTGCCGACAGCAACATCATACGGTTCTCCATCGGAAACGGGGATAGATATTTCAACGTGGAGCACGGAGAGGCAGGGCTTTCGGCACTCTCTCTCGGAGAATGGCACAAGATATGCGCTCTATACGACGGATCCGACATGGTACTCCAGATAGATGGCCAGGAGGTCGAGGTCCTGGATGCCGGGACGAACATCGTCTACGATCAGTCCCCGATCTACATAGGAGGCTATCCCTCATCGAATGAATTCGTGGGAATGATCGATGAGCTTATTCTATCCAAGGGGATAGATAACACGAACCACAACATAAAGTACCAGACCTGGCTGGCACTGATATCGACCTGGATATCCAGCTCCAATTCCGTCTGGGTAAATCCCACAGGGTATCCCATGGGCTATATCGGTCTGGAAGATGTGCTCCC
>JAFGJI010000248.1 GCA_016929175.1 Thermoplasmatota archaeon
AGCGCCGGGTGAGCCATGGGGGGGGTGGGTAACTGCTGTCCATCCTTCCTCCTTTTCATGACAACGACGGCTGCAAGGATGAGAAGGATGATCAACAACGCCAACAAGATAACAAGAATGAGGAGCAGGGTAATTGTGGAGACTCCATCGCTACCCTGAGGCTCCACGGGACCGTTGCTCCCACCGCTGATCACAATGGTGATCTCGTCAACTGCGGTTGAGCCATCATCATCCATGACCTCCAGCCTGACGTTGTAGGTCCCGTCTCTCCCGAAGGAATGTGATACGATCTTTCCTTCTGCATCCTCGCCGTCGTCGAAATCCCACAGATAGAGAAGGGAGGGAATATCGGATGGATTATCGGAACTGTTGACCGCTGTAAAGAATATCTCCGTCCCGGTCTCCGCTTCGGTAACTGAAGCCTCGAGGACCGCTACAGGAACAGGGTTGTTCACGATCACATCGACCTCCCTGACGGTCTTTTCATCACCATCATCGATGGTCATCTTCACGGTATACCTGCCCTTTTCGGTGTAGGTATGGTTGACAGAGTGCCCCCGAAGCGGGTCCGTACCGTCATCGAGATCCCATGTTATGGTCAGGTTGGGGAGGTCGCGGATGGAATCTGAAAGGTCAACGACCCCAAGTGAGATCATGTCATCCTCATCCACGGTGGTGGAGGAAGCCGATATCCTACCGTCAGGCGGCATGTTCCTGACATCGAGATAAATGGTCTCACCGGAAAATCCACCATCATCGTCCACGACCTGAACGTGGATCGCGTAATAACCCGATGCGGGGTAGGAGAATTCGAACGTCCCGCTGCCTTGAAGGGTCCTTCCATCATCCAGATCAACCGTGTAGACAAGGTCATCCCTGTCAGAGGGTGTATCCCTGCCTTCAACGGTCATGGATACCACCTCATCCTCGAAAACATCAGACATCCCGGAAATGGATACTATCTCGGGGTCCACATTCGATACCTTGACCGTCAGATGTGCCTCTGCTGTTGCCCGGTCATCGTCCATGACCGATACTACCGCATCATATTCTCCATCCCGTTCGTATACATGCCCTGTATCGGGAGAAGCGGTCCAATCCGTGGCATTCCCGTCCCCGAAGTCCCACCGATACCGTAGAAGAAGGATGTCAGATGCCGTATCCACCCCCTGGAATATATCCCCGAAATCCAGATATTCGTCCTCATCCCCACCGAGAAATAGAGGATGGCCGTTTTTCACCTTCAGCGAGGGGGGCTTGTTGGTGATGTTGACGCTTCCTGTGAGTACACCAATTCCTTCATACTGGTCCATCACGAAGGCCTTCACCGTGAATACACCATTATCCTCGTATCTGTGATACACGGGCTCGGGGTCCATCCATAGCTCTTGAACTTCTCCGTCCCCGAAATCCCACCTTACGGAAATATCACCGATGTCGGAAGGCGTGTCGAATACAACAGGGAACAGCTCCACGGTGGTGTCTTCCGATCTCGTTGTATCGTTCCCGCCGACAGGTTGCACATAGCCCCATGGGGCGACGTTCAATACCTCTATCCGGGTCTCGCCCTCCACCTTGAACTCCTCATCCTCCACCGTTATCCTCAAACGGAAATTACCGGGTATGGAGTAGGAATGATCGCCCGTGAGCGAACCCGTTCCGGTCAGGGTACTGCCATCTCCCCAATCCACCTCCCATGTGAGATTCACCAGATCGGAAGGTGTATCCTTCACCCGATCTTCAGGGAGAGAGAGAATGCTGTCCATCTCGATGATCATATAGCTTTCCGTCAGAACCTCCGGTTTCAGATTCTTGACGTCGATCTCGATCGGATATGCCTCCACGCCAAGCCCGGAGGCATCGATCGCCAGGCATCGCAGATGCCTCATTCCTCCCTGATATACCGGGAAGGTAATGTTATCAGAGGGACCCTCATGGTCCCAGATATTGTCGGAATCTGTATCCCATCTGTAGGTGAGAGGGCTTCCCGACAGTGTCCCTGCATCGACAGTAACGGAGACTGTTGAATCCTCGTTCATGATTGTTGGTGATACCGTCACCGTGTCTATGTACGGGAAATAACCCTCAGGACGGTCTATCTCCAGGAGTTGGTTGAAACCGGAGAGTATGATCTCCTGGACCTTCCCGTCCGGCCAGTAAACCGTCAGGGTCGCATGATCGAAGGAATCGCTCAGGGGCAGGTCTCCCAGACCGAAATGGAGAACCGATGCATCCTGGTGAGCGTGTCCGGTTCCGGCCCTGACCTCCCGCGTGTGCATCTGAACATCTCCATGGACCGTGAAGAGCTTCACAACAGCACGGGCGCCAACGGCATCCTTGTTCAATCCTTCCCCGTTCAGCTTCAACTTGAGCCAGAAGTTGGAACCTGTGATACGGTTCTCGTAGAGCCTTACCCTGTAATCCTTCCAGTTGGACCCGTCCCATGTTTCCCCCCCGCCCGTGATCAGATCGAGGTCTCCATCGTTGTCGTGGTCCAGGAACATGCAGGCATAGGTGTTCGCCCCTTTTATCCTCATGGTGTCGGTCAGGTCCTCGAACCTTGTCCCATGGGGAACAGACCCGTCCTCCACCGATCCGCGGTTATGGTACAGGTGAGGAGTGGTGTAGGGCAGATCCCCGTATACCTGGGGTATGTACATGTCCTCCCAGCCGTCGTTGTCGTAGTCACCCACCGTCACTCCCGAAAAGGTCTGGTCCCCCCTGTATACTCCGGAACCTCCTGTTGGCCATATGGGAATGCCCGAAGTGTTCCTGTGATCGGTGAAAGAATAACAGGGTGCACCATCGTTGATGTAAAGATTGCCATCATCGCAAATGTACCCCCTGATATCGTAATAACTGCCGATGTATCCAACGTACTTGTGAACGAAATCCGACGTCCAGAGGTCCAGATCGCCGTCCCTGTTGAAATCAGCCCAGGCGGAGCCTATTGTATGTCCCCACATTGGCCCCCACAAGTTCTGTCCGTAAACGCTCCCTGCGATGGTATCGTGGTACCAGGTGGGATCGTAGGTTCCCGAGCAGTTCCTCCGAACACCCTCCTCGCCGAGCGTCCCGTCATGCCCGTTGACGAACAGATGGTTCTCCTTTATCCTGTAATGAGAAACATATAAATCCGGCCACCGATCGTTGTCAAGATCACCCCAGCTCGCTCCCCTGGAATAGAAGTTCTCACCTGTCTGGATCCCCACGGTGGAGGAAATGTCCGTGAACCTCACCCCGTTCTCGTTTCTCAGAAAGTAGTCCTCGAAATAGATCGGATTTCCGTCGTTCCAGTCCTCTCCGTTCCCGACATAGAGGTCGAGGTCGCCGTCCCGGTCGAAGTCCGCCCATGCATTTCCGGTGTTCGGACCCAGGTTCTGCCAGAAATTGAAGACGTCAGTGGAGATATCCTTCAATTCGAAATCCGGGGCCCCCTGGTTCTCCCAGAACCTGTCGGGAGTTCCCTGGGCGCATCCCTGGTAGAGGTCCAGGTCCCCGTCCCCGTCCCAATCGGCCCAGGCACCGTTCCTGGCTCCGGAGGTCGAGGAGGTGAAAACTGTCGTTTCGAGGGTGAAAGCGAAGGACGGTGGCCCGCTGTTCACGAACAGCCTGTAGCCGTTGAAGAGCAGGTCCTGGTATCCGTCACCGTTCCAGTCTCCCACCGAAATGAACGTCGGGGCCGAGGTCTGGTCGAACTTCGAGGAGCCCACGTCCTCGAATGAAACTTCCCTACCGGGAGCTCCCTGGCCCTCCCTTGTCTGCGTCGGGAAAGACAGGATGGATAAAAGCAGAACAAGCGCAAGGACAT
>JAFGJI010000028.1 GCA_016929175.1 Thermoplasmatota archaeon
AGGTTCACGAAAACAAGGTCCCTGCGGTTCCGGTCCCACTTCATGAAAAAATCACTTCCACATTCCGGACATGTGAATATGGACCCGATGGAGAGTTTCCGGGTGATCTCGCTCTTGCACACCGGGCACCTGTCACCATTCTCTCCGGTCATTTTTCTTCCTTCTTTTCTGGAAAACACATGACCCTGAGAGCGTTTATTTATTTTCTATAAATAATATATAGGTCTACATATGGAGTTTCATATCAGGAATGGTGTCCTCATTCTGTATGACCCGTGATCATTGTTCTTCCCCATTTCTCTCTCCTCCTTAAGACATGTCCTGATATAGACAATTATCAGGATCGAACCGAACACGACCGTCAGAGGCGTGGTCCATCCGATCATCCATCCGAATATCACCAGGATGAAACCAAGATACTGGGGGTGCCTGGAGATGGAATAGATACCGGTCGTTACCAACCCCTCTTCCTCGATCCTCCGGTAAAGGGTTACCCATCCCGCCACAACGATCATGGTCCCCCCGGCCATGAGCACCGAACCGTATATCATCGGGACCGTAAATGAAAAAGCAACACCCAGAAGTTCGACCGACAGGACAGTATCCACAACCGTCTCCGGTGAAGCATGGAATATCCTGGAGGCGAACATGATGGTCAATGGGACCCCGTACATTTCCACGAAGAGGGAGACGAAAAAAGCCGTCACAAGGCCAAACTCCATCCATGATACCTTCTTTCTGAAGGTCAGAGGGATCAGAAAGGATGTGAACAGAACGATGTTGATGATCACGATATGCCATTGCCCTGTTATCATCGCGTCCTCGATGGATCCGGTGAAATGGGCTTTGATGTGGGATGCGAATTCGGGCAGCATTAATAGCGGGTAGAGAAGGAGGATGACCGCGCATGACCTTATCGCCCATCTTCGAAAGGATGCCGCCCCGTCCTTCCTTTCCATCGGTCATGATAGGTGATGAAGCCTATATTAGATCGCCTTCAAAGCCTTAACAGCTCGGGCCGGTCGGTAATTATGCCGTCCACTCCCAAATTCCTCATCCGGAGTATAGATGCTTCCTCGTTCACCGTCCAGACGATAACCTTCTGCCTGCGTGACCTTGCATTTTCCATCAGCTCCGCATTGAGTAGGTCGTATCTGGGGAGGACGTACCTGGCACCCAGTTCGCCGGCGAATTCCAGCCCCATCATAGGATGGTCCTCGAACAGGAAACCAACGGACGCATCTCCCAGGGCCTTCTTGAGGTCCAAGAGCTCCCCAGGCAAAAACGATGAGGTGATGATCCCCTCCTCTTTTATGGAATGCTCCTTGATGCATCTCTCTAGCAGCTCCGCAACCGGCAAGGCCGTCCCCTGACCTTTGATCTCTATATTCAACCCGACCTTTCCGCGGAACCCCTCCACGACCTCGCTCAGGAGAGGTATCCTCTCTCCCGATCCCGCATTAAGCCTCCTCAGCTCGTCCAGACCCAGGTCCGATACTTTTCCCGAGCCGTCTGTTGTCCTGTCAACGGTCTCGTCATGGATGACAACTACTTCCCCGGTCCCGCATACGCGGACATCAAACTCGATCATATCCGCTCCAAGTTCGATCGCCTTCCAAAACGATCTCAGGGTGTTCTCGGGTTCATGGGCTGCCGCCCCCCGATGTCCTATCCTGAGCATGGCTCAGCCTCCTGTCGGAGGTCTCTGCTCCACCTCACGGAGCCTTCGGCCCCCTCCACCCCTTACGAAGATGAGAACCACCACACCCGCCAGGATGGCCAGCCCAAGAAGGGTACCGATCACGAGGATAGTATAGCTCATATTGCCGTCAGGGCCATCAGGGATGGAATCGGTGGTATTGACCGGTTCATAGTCACCATCAATTGGTAGATCATCATCGTCCACGATGGTTCCCGGTATTATCACGATATCCTCGTCATCGTCCAGGGGCGCATCATCGTCGACGGGGTCCGGGTCGGGGTCCGTCCATGGCTCGTCATCATCTCCATCTTCCATGACCGGATGGTCGAGAGGATCGAAAGGGTCCGTTCCATGGTATTCCTCCACCACGTCATCGTACCCGTCATTGTCGTCGTCAGGGTCGTCCCGATCGGGTATTCCATCATCATCGTTATCGGGTTCGGGGGGAGTGACGGTCCTGAAGGAAAAATAGACCGATGAAAAAAGCCTCTCTCCGTCGACCCCGGTCACCCCTTTGATCGCGGCAGTGTATGTGGTTCCGTGGGTCAGGTCCTTCAGGGTGAAAGCCTCTATAAAAAAATCGCCAGGTCGATAAGTGGTCTCGAAGAAGATCGGCACCCCGCCCGGACCCGTGATCTCCATTTCGAAAGTCGAGGGATCGATATCTCTGTCGAACCAGACCCTAATTGTGGTGGTCACTTCAACGTCCAGGTCACCGTTTTCCGGCAGGGTCCTTACAACCTTTACGTAAGGCCGTTGCTTCAAGGTTATGTTGATCTGTTCCCTGTCTTCGATGGCGATCCCGCCTTCGCAGGGCAGGTATCCTTCGGCCTCGACGGAGTAATTGTATGAATGCATGCTGATCTCAGCGGTGTCCGATCCGTCGCCGTCTCCGTTGAGGTCTCTCTGGTCGTAGTAGGGAAGGTATCTTTCGCCCCGGCCCTCCTCGTCAGTCCCCAGAGCCCTCATGTATCCTGTTTCGTTATACGTCCTGATGGTTGCCCCCGGTACAGGGTCCGCCCCCTCGTTTCTCACCAGAAAGCTGCATGTATAGGATACGGATAATCTCGAGCTGGCATCCCCGAAGGCAACCTCCTCGCAATGGAGAACGGGATCGTATGCGGATACTGTGCATCCGGCTCCGATGTTCAGACCGGTGACCGTCGAGAGTTTCAGATCCGCAGATGAAGAATCCCTCAAGAACAGCTGGTCACCGTAGTTACTTCTGATGATGGAGTCCTGAATGTCCACATAGGAACCGGTGATCTGGAATCCGTCGTCATCGTTC
>JAFGJI010000249.1 GCA_016929175.1 Thermoplasmatota archaeon
CCCTCCTGCGGGTAGGGTACCCGGAAGAGCCTGAAGCCGTTCGGTCCGAACTGATGCATCAGGTCCTCGTCCAGCTCCTCGGGCAGGTTCGTTATCCGCAGGGCGTCGAAGGGGCATTTGTGGACGCATATCCCGCACCCGACGCAGAGGGCTTCATCGATGATGGGTTTGTCCCTGTCGTCGAACGAGAATATTTCGTCCCCCGCCCTGACCCTGGGGCAAAAATGGTAGCACTCCTTGCCGCATTTCTTCGGCTGGCACCTGTCGTATATCAGGGAAGCTATCCTCATGATATCGTAAAGGCCATAAATACAAAGTTAATAAACTTTGGTCAGGCATGGTCCCGGTGGTCAATAGTCTATTTCCAATGTGCGGGTCGATGGGTATGTCGAGAGGTCCGAAAGATGTTCAAGGAACCCGGGACGGGGGAAAGGGTCTAAAGAGGACTGTCAGGACCCTTGGGGCAGCATCCTTCCTGAACGATATGGGCTCGGACATGATCTATCCCGTCTGGCCCCTGTTCGTGACCCAGTTCCTCGGAGCGAACATGGTAGTACTCGGGCTGCTTGATGGTCTCGGAGAAGCTCTCGTTTCCATATCCAAGGCATTTTCCGGATACCTGTCGGACAGGATCGGAAGGAGGAAGATCTTCATCTGGACCGGATACCTGATGGGGTCCCTCTCAAGGATCGGTTATGCCCTGTCGCCTTCCTGGGGATGGCTGATACCGTTCAGGGTCCTTGACAGGGCGGGAAAGATCAGGAGCCCCCCCCGCGATGCCATGGTGGCCGATGTCTCCTCGGACCGGGACAGGGGGGGAAATTTCGGTTTCATCAGGTCCATGGACCATCTGGGAGCCGTTGTAGGGGTCCTTATCGCGGTGGCCCTCTTCTCCTATCTCGGCTACAGGAAACTTTTCCTGCTGGCCGCTGTTCCATCCCTCATTGCAGTGGTCCTGATATTCTGGAGGATCAGGGATAGACGCCCCGGTCCGGGGCGCACCTTTCGGGGCATAAAGTTGGGGGGAATGTCCCCTGACCTCAGGCTCTTCATGGTCATCAGCGGGATATTCGCCCTGGGGTCGTTCTCGTACTCGTTCCTTCTGATATTCAGCAGGGAGGCCGGAGTTGGGACCGGATCGGTCCCACTGTTCTATCTTCTCTTCACGGCGGTGGCCTCCACCGTATCGATCCTGTTCGGGAAGCTGTCCGACCGTATTGGGAGAAGGACCGTCATCGCAATTTCCTTCGCGATGTGGGCCCTCGTCTGCCTGTTCCTTATCGTTTCCGATGACATCTTGGTCCTGGTCCTTGCATTCGTACTTTTTGGCCTCCACAAGGGTTCGCTGGAGCCGGTCCAGAAGACACTGGTTTCGGAGCTTGCCCCCAGTCATCTCAAGGCGGCATCACTGGGGGGTTATCAGATGGTGATAGGCCTGTGCGCCCTGCCTTCCTCGCTGGGCGCGGGATTGATATGGACATATCTGGGCTCCACGGTCCCGTTCATGATCTCTCTCTGTCTGACGGGTATCTCCCTTGTCCTTTTGATGTTCATGAGGTCAAGATGACATCGATGCCCGGGTGGGAATGCGGGGTATTTCCAATAGAGGGTCCCCTTATAGCTTGATCGCTTGGTAAAACTGTTATATTATGTGGTACATTGTTGTTCATCAAAGAAAAAGGGGGAAAAAGATGGCAGATTCGAGGACCGTCCGCATGCTTGACCTGAAACTTATGGAAGAGGGCATCCTTTCAAAGGATTACAAGAACGATTACCAGACCGTTCACGATATGCTCAACAGCTACATGAGGAGGAGCGGCGGCAAGCTCCCCGACGAGAACTTCAAGATCGGGGACAGGAAGCTCCGCGACTGGCTCATGATCCTCTACAAACAGGGGGCCTCCCAGGAGAAGCTCACGAGCTATCTTCGGTGCGGTCTGGGCCATCTCTCCTTCGATTACATTGCCTCGCAGAAACCCGGGATATCCGCCAGCGATCTGGTGACCCGGTCACTGCAGTCCCTGAAGTTGAGGAAGTTCCACAAGTCCTTCTTCAGGGTATCCAAGCAGAAGGAGAAGACAACGATCTCCCTGAAGAAGAAATGATCGTTCTCAGTCAGCACAAAGATCGACGATCTTTTCAAGAGGAAGCAGTGTGGTCTCAACTCCCGACATCCTTGGTATGTAATGGGACGCCTTACCCGAATCGGTGCCGACCCTGTCGATACCGATGCTTCGAAGAGGTGTGACCACCATGCACGTGTCTCCATATATCTCCACACCAGAATCCCTCAGGGACAGAACGATGTGTTCTTCGAGCATTTTGATGATGGACCGAGATGTGAAGACGATCAGCCTTTTCCCCGTCTTCAGCCTCCTTCCCGACAGGAGCTTGTTCAGCCTTTGGAACTCCGGGACCCCGAAATGCGGGCAACCCAGGACAAACGTGTCGATGTCATTCCCTGATGATGGATAGAGCTCGTCCTTCCTTTTTTCCAGCTCCCCTATCGTGAGCGTTAGCCTCTCCTCGATCATCCCCGTATCGTATGCTTTCTGCACGAGGTTCTGCTCGGGGGTGATCCCATGAAGGTGAAATATCGCGTGTCCTCCCTTGGCGGCCATGGCAGCCCCGAGATGTTTCAAAGCCCCGCGGTCGGCGTCCTGGGGGATCCCCTTGAAGACGACCACGTTCGAGTTGTGGTCAGATCCGATGCATGCCCCGAGGAGGTCAAAATGATGGGGCTCCATTTTGCCTTCCATCTTCACCTCGAGTGTGGGCATCCTCGGTCCGTCCATGTGCATCCCCCAGAGAGGTGTCTTCCCCAGGATCGCCGCTGCAAGCGCCGAGATGCCGCTTTCCCTGTTCGTTCGGGCCCCCACCATGGAATTGGCGTAGATCACGGCGTTCGATTCGCTCCAAGAGAGATGGTCCCCCATCCTTATCGGCTGAACGCTCTGCGGTGTCTCGTAAGGGATGCAGGAGCAGGTGATGTCGATACCAAGCCTGGAGTACAGTTCTATGATCCTCAACTGTTTGTTGGCGAAATCGTCCGGATAGCCGAGTGTCTCCCATAAGCGGAGGTCCATGCCCGCAGGGTTGAGGCTCGTCGGTACAGATACCCTTGCACCCATACCATTGAGGTCCTCGAGGACCCTGATGAGGGCTTCCCCCGCGGTGTGGTAAGAAACGCCGGATATATGGGCCGAAACTATCGGGATCAGACAAGAGGCGTCCTCCAGGTCCCCGAGGTTCATCAGGACCTTCATGGCGAAGGCCCGTCCCTCTCCCTCGTCCCCGGCCAGGATGGCCTCTTCTTCCTTGGTAAGCTGCATGCTTTCGAGGAATGGATGGGTATCCTATTAACCTTCTTCCGGTGAGAAAGACAGGAGAGGGAGTGGACTGAAAGAAATATATTTATAGTGCGTAAGCAATCCCTGTCTTACAGATATAATACGAGTTTGGATGGTTTGGTAAAAAGGGGTTTGAAAAATGAGCGAGCGGATGACGACCATCTCTGCAAGATTCTCTCCCGAACAGCTGAAGGTACTCGAGAGGCTTCAGTCAGAGTTGAGTGTATCTAAGACCGACGTATTACATAAAGCCCTCGAGAACCTGGATAAGGCCGGTCCGGTCCCAAGCGTCAGGACTGTGGAGGTCCTGATATCCGCTGATTCCCTGAGAAGGGCCGTAAGACTTCACGATTATTATCGCTACGGCACATCTCTCGACGCGCTGCTGTCTGAGGCACTGGAGCTCGGGATCCGGCAGATCAGGGGAAGGCTTACGGTGGACAGGAAGGAGGATGCGGAGCTTGCCCGTGTCGATATGGATGCAAGGACCATCGAGATGCAGCAGGATTCGATGACACAATGACGATGGAAGGGCCATAAGGGATGCATGGTCCTCATATGAGGTAACGGCGACCGCTTTCGGGGGAACAGGCGCGGTCTTTGACCCTTTCCGGGAGATCTATAGGGGGATGGATGAATGGTACTAGACGAAGAGGGCCTTACGGAGAAAACAAAAAGCGACCTGCTCTACCTGGAGCAGCTGAACTCTTATGCGGAGAATACGAAGAACACACCGGAATACGTGCGGGCAATGGCGATGTACACCCATGCCCTGCACGTGATAGATCAGAGGTACGGGGGCCTCCAGCATTTGATCTACCGGTCCAAGTAAGGTGGGCAGCTCCATGATTGGTTCACCCGATCCAGCCACAAGGTCCGAAAAGGTGCTTGTCGTAGGGGTAGGAAGCGGTACAGGTCGTCTGATCAGGACGGTCCACGAAACATCGGGGCCGAACATAGACACCCTCTACATCACCACAGATGAAGAGGATATCAGGCTGACAAGGGCCGATACCAAGTTCCTCATAGGCAAGCGCCTGTGCGGAGGAAAGGGTGCGATGGGGCTCATCGAGCTTGGCGAGCGCGCCGCAGAGGATGCAAGGCGCGACATCGAACCTTTCATGGAGGGTTACAACCTAATTATCCAGATTGCAACACTGGGCAAGGGAACGGCCAGCGGCGCGTCCCATGTCATAGCGGCGATAGGTGAGGGTCTGGGAGCAACGGTGGTGAACTTCCTCATACTACCGTCCGCAACGCTCGAATCGATGCCAAGGACAATAGCCAACCACGCAAAGAACAGCATGATCAAAAGGGGATTCAAGGTAGTGTCGATAGACCAGGACAGGTTCCAGGAGATC
>JAFGJI010000250.1 GCA_016929175.1 Thermoplasmatota archaeon
ATGGGGGGACGCCCACCTTATATATAAGGGTACCGGTGGGCCAGTGTACAAGATTATGATGTAAAAGTTAGTGAACTACTGTAAATATGAAAGGCAGGACCTGAGCCACGAAAGTCCCGGGATCGAGATTCAAATTCCCTGTTCGGAAATCCCTTTCTTCCATTGTAGTGTGTGTGAAGAAAGGGATATGGCGCCCCGAACGGAATTTGAATCCGTGTCCTCGGCTCGACAGGCCGAGATGATGGACCGCTACACTATCGGGGCGTATGTGGGCGAACCGATTAATCAAGATGTAATATAAATGGGTTTCCATAGGCCATCCAGCAAATAGGTGCAGAGACCGTTATCACATCCGGTATGGTTATTGTGAAGAGGCTGTCCAAGGACGATGACATACAAACGGTTTAATCCCACCTTTCAGTTGTACCGGACATGCAGTATTCCGACCTGTGCTCGTTCTATGAAAGGATAGAGAGCCTCAGTGGAAGGTTGGAAATGACTGATCAGCTGGTGGAGCTCTATCGTTCCACACCTTCGGAACTTCTGGAGACGGTGGTGAGACTCACAAAGGGGGAGATCCGCCCAGGGTTCGAGGGTCTTGAGCTCGGTGTCGCCGAGAAGTTGGTTGTCAGGGCACTTTACATGGTCACGATGTTCTCGATAGATGAGATAGAGGAGGAGAAAGTAAGGAGTGGAGATATCGGGATCGCTGCGGAAGCACTGGTCGGAAGGAAGAGACAGACAGCGCTTTTTCACGAGCCTCTCACGGTCAGCAGGGTCTTTGCCAGCCTCTCGAGGATAGCCTTTGTGGAAGGCCGGTCCTCGCAGGACCTCAAATTGAAGCTGATAGCGGAGCTTCTTCACGATTCCTCGCCCATCGAGGCGAAATATCTGACAAGGACTGTATGCCAGAAGATGAGGCTCGGTATAGCTGACATGACACAGATCGACGCTTTCGCGTATATTCACACCCCGGAAATAGATGAGCTTCATGATCTCCTGATAGGTTTCGGTCTTTCAGATAACGATGAACATGTCAGAGCCATCAAGAAGCATCTGCCGACTGCCATGAACTCCTTTTCGGAACCCCATTCCGTCCTGAAGGAGAAAGGATTGGATAAGGACTCCATCAGGTCAATAAAAGAAAAGGTCCAGGAGGTCAAAGCGTTGGTCCAGCAGAACAGAGAGACCATCGTGAGGGCTTACAACATCCATCCTGACCTGGGGAGGATAGCTGCCCTGCTGGCTTCCGGAGGGATGGAATCCATCAATGAGGTCAAAGTAACACCTGGCATCCCTCTGAGGGCGATGCTCGGAGAAAGGCTCCCGTCCATTTCCGACATCATTGACAAGATGGATGGGAGGACAGCATTGGAATACAAGTACGATGGTCTGAGGGTCCAGGCACATATCACCGGTTCCGGCCAGGATGTGAGACTTTTCTCAAGGCAGCTCGAGAACATCACGGACCAGTTCCCTGATGTGGCAGGATACCTGGGATCGATGTTCAGGGGTGAGGACTGCATACTCGAGGGTGAATGCGTACCGGTGGAAGCCGGGACCGGCAGCCTGCTTCCTTTCCAGGTCATATCCCAAAGAAGAGGAAGGAAGTACGAGCTCCACGACAAGATCGAAGAGATACCTGTCGTGCTGGTCCTTTTTGACTGCCTCTTCCTGAACGGCAGTGAGATGATAGGAGAGCCCTATCTGAAAAGGAGGGGGGCGATCCTTGAGGCCATCCCTGGACTTACGGAGGACATCGAGGCCGGCCAGGGTCTTGCCCTCTCGAAAATGCTTCTGATAACGGATGCGGAAGAAGGAGAGGAATTCTTTATAAGAGCTCTGAACGACGGATGCGAGGGTGTCATGGCAAAATCTGTCGGCAAGGAGTCCATCTATCAGGCGGGGAACCGGGGATGGCTCTGGATCAAATACAAGAAGGACTACCATTCGGAGCTGAACGACACGCTCGACCTTGTCGTTGTGGGTGCGTATCACGGGAGCGGGAGGAGAGGCGGGACATTCGGGGCATTCCTGATGGCCGCGTACGACAGCGACGAGGACAGGTTCAGAACCGTATGCAAACTGGGGAGCGGTTTCAATGACAGGCATCTCGAGGAGCTGCCCGGCATACTCTCCGGCCTGAGGACGGAAGGAGGCCCGCATCCGCAGGTGGATGCCGGTATGCCGGTCGATGTCCATATTATACCTCAGATCGTGCTTGAAGTGAAGGCGGCCGAGATCACATTTTCCCCCGTCCACACCTGTGCATGGGGCAAACTGAAGGGAAATGCAGGCCTTGCTTTGAGATTCCCCAGATTCACCGGAAGGATCAGGGATGACAAAGGTCCGAGGGATGCCACCACCGTGCACGAGATGATAGGACTCTACCGTCAACAGGTCAAGACCTTATGATACGGTCTCAGACCATGTTCCTCACGTGGGGGAGGAACCTGGGTATCATCTTGAGGAGGGATGGGTCTTTCTTGATCAAGAGGAGGGCCAGCCTCAAGGGGTGGTCGATATCACCCTCGCTGTTGATGATCTCCAGGAGCTGAGGGTCGGACAGCCTTTTAACGACATCCTCTACCTCTTCGTCCTCGACCTGGCTGATCAATTTCCTGAAAAAACGCGACCTTGAGAGCTCCTTTCCGTAACCGGACGACCAGGAATTGTGGAACATTCTCAGCGTTTCCCTGGAGATATCACCCGATCCTTCGATCGAATTGATAAGGTCGTTCACTGCCATCAAACCAGGGTAGATACCCCCTCCGGAAGTAGGTTTGGCCATTCCGGCGGAATCACCAAGGATCAGGGCGCTTCCCGAAATGATGGTCCGGGGGGAGCCGATCGGAAGGGTTCCCAGGTTGAAGGATATACTGCCATTCAATCCTTTCATACCATTGTCCATACCCAGCCATTCGAACAATCTCCTGTCGTGTTTCAGTCTCTCCCAACCCCTGTTGAGAGAGGCTCCATCCTCCGCTGCCAGACCGATCCTCATGGATGTGTCTGTACCGGCTGGAACCGCCCATGCAAAAAAACCCTTTGCGGTATCCTTTCCGGTAAAGACAGCGACCAGGTCCCCGGGCACCTTCCCATTATCGATCTCTACCTGAAATGCCACTCCCGGAAGCGTGCTGAGCGGTCTTTCCAGGGAAAGGTGCTTCCTTATCGATGAGGAAGCTCCGTCGCACCCTATAAGCATCCGGGTGTCCACGATCCCTTTTCCGGAGATGCCCCTGTAATTCACCCTGAACCTATCATTGTCCTTTCTCTCGATACCGATGGCCTTGGTCGAAAGCATCGTCTCTGCTCCAGCGTTTGCGGCGTTCCTGAGGAGCTGTTTGTCGAACCTCGCGCGGTCCATGGAGATAGCTTTGACCTTCCCTGCCCTTAAAGCAAGGCTGTTGCCCCCTGGTGAATATATGTCCGCCCCGATTATCTCGTTCAATCTCACACTGTCCAGCAACCTTTCAAGTCCGGGAAGATCGAACATGGTCCTGTTCACAAGTCCGGCACACTGTTCGGGTCTGCCGGCTTCAGGATGCTCTTCCATTATGATCACGGACAGACCCCTCCGCGAGAGCATCCACGCGGCATAACTTCCGATAGGGCCGGCCCCGATTATGGCGACATCCGCGGTACTTGCAGCGTTCAAGCGATCAGATCTCGAACGCCCAAGCACGGATGTATTTAAAAAATTTTACCTGCTCAAAGGTATATATCCGAACATGGATGGGCCTATCATGGTTGCTGGAACGGAACCGGAAGAAGTATCTTTTTGGAGCAGGGTCTTGTTCGTCAACGGACTGATCTGGGACAGCAGGGAACTGAGGTTCAGGAAGGGTGAGCTGCTCCTGTCGGAGGGAAGGATCGAGAACATATCTTTTTCGACCGGAATACCAACCTCGGAAAGATCGGGTGCCAGGTCTTTCGACCTTCAAGGTGGTTTGCTCTCTCCTGCCTTCATCGACGCCCACATGCATCTTCTGCAATGGTCCATATCCAATTCGGGTGTTGACCTGTCGGAATGTCTTTCCAGGGAGGAAATGGTTGCCAAGATCTCGCGTGTGGTGGAAGGGCGGGAAAGGAATTCTCTATTCGATCGTACCGGGATATTTTTCGGTACGAACTACGATGACTCTCGATTCAACAACGGACCGCTCCACAACGGGAACTTCCTGGAAAAGGAGTTCAAGGGCACACCTGTCATACTGAGGAGGGTCTGTGGACATAGAGCTCTCCTGAATTCCGATGGCGTTGAGAGAATGGGTCTGAGCTGTGGGTCCGTTCATGAGAACACGGTTTCCGAAGTACATGCAATGGAACTGCCCTGGAGGCTACCCCTCGATGTTCCTATCATCGAAGATCTCCTGAAGGGCTCGATAGAAAGATCTTACTCTCTCGGTGTGGTGGGCGGGGTGGAGATACTCCCGTCATCCCAGATCGAGAGGATGAACGAGGCTTATTCCAACGCAGGACCAACTTTCAGGATCATAATTTCCATGATCAGGGACAGTGATAGGGTTCAGGTTAGGGGGCCTGCACCGGCATCTTGGGACCAGCAGCCTTTGACAGGTACGAAAGGTTGCCCGGACCTACCGGTAATTTTCGAAAAGTTCTTCCTGGATGGCTCCATCGGAGCGAGGACAGCCAGTTTCTCGGTGGGTTTTTCCGATTCCCCGCCCTTTCCTCTGGTCCATGATGATCCCACCTTGAGGGAATTAATGGAAAAGAGCTACGTACAGGGTTTCATACCCATGGTCCACTGCATAGGGGATAGGGCGATATCTCAGGCGATCCATGTTCTTAAAAGCTACCGCCTTCCCCACAGACTGGAGCATGCAGAATCTATTGATCCGACACATCTTAAGGAAATGAAGGATGGAAAAGGAGCATTGTGCATGCAACCCAATTTTCAGCATGTCTGGGGGAGGAAGGATGGGCTATACGAGAGAGCGTTGGGAGCATTCTCGAAGGACCTGAATCCGTTCGGAGGGATCATCGGGTCCGGGATCCCCATGTGTTTTGGTACCGATATGATGCCACCTGGCCCTCTCTATGCATTCAAAGGAGGTATCGATCATCCAAATCCCGCCCAGAGATTGAGCGCCACTGAGATGATCAAAGGATTTACCTTGAATTCCGCCAGACTTTCTTTCCTGTCAGGCAGATATTGCGGAGGTCTTGTTGTTGGATCAGAACCTGACATGATAGCGATCGACAGGCAATTCAATGAGGTGA
>JAFGJI010000251.1 GCA_016929175.1 Thermoplasmatota archaeon
TCTGCCAGTGATGCCTCGACCGCCTTCCCGGCGATATTCTCGGTAACGGGATCGCAAACGATCAGACCTCTACCGGAAAGATGGAATCGGTTCCTGCATACGTTCCCTATCTCGAGGATGGCATCTCTTTTGATAAGGATGCCACGGGGAAGTTCCATGAAGGGGAAAACGCTGAAATCATCATTCTGATCCATCATTACCGCACCTGATAATGAACGGTCAGCGTTTAATCCTTTCGCATATGGATTGGACCCCCATTTGCCTTGGTCCTGTGAAACATTTATATCCGGGCAGTTTCATTGAACGGTCGATATTCGATGTTCCCTGCCGCAAACCGGATGTTCGATGGAGATAAGTGCTACCTTTCCATGATGATATCCGGGGAGGGAGTATCTTCAACAGGGACCATGAACGCTTTTAAGAATACAAACGGAAGCGAGGATCCAACCGGAACCGTAATTACATGCACCATGGCCTGCCCAGGATCATTCTCACCGGCAGCTTTCCGAGCCAATGGCATGTCCCGGAGTGGAACCGTTCATGGTCTGGAACCTCAACTGAATTCGGAGGTCTGAGCCGAAGTGTCCCTGTTCCAGCCCTTTGACGATATCCTTATCGGACTTCTGCTCCTTCTCCTTCTCAGCAGGTCGCTGGGACTTTTATTCCATCGTATAAAGATCTCACCGATAGCGGGAGAGGTCCTGGGAGGTTTGCTCTTATCCCCCCTGTTGTTGAACATTCTATCCGAGACCCCGGAACTACTGACCTTCTCCGAGTTCGCGATCATCGTTATCATGTTCCATTCGGGTCTGTACACCGATTTCTCCTCTTTCAGGCAGTACAGATGGACATCCATTGTCGTGGGAGCGCTCGGGGTTGTGGTCTCGTTCGCTCTGATATTCATACTTTCCTTTCTGGTATTCGGAATGTCCCTCGAGACCTCGCTATTCCTCGGTGCGATCCTGTCCAACTCCGCAATAGAGGTCTCATCTGCGATGCTTGCGAATACCAAGTTCGACAAGCTTCGAACGATAGTGGTGGGGGCAAGCTTCATCGACGACATACTTGCGGTGTTCGTGCTCGGGGTCGTTCTGTCGTTCGTGAGGACCACGCCGGGAATATTGCTTCCGGTTTTCGGAGAGGTAACCGGAATAACATCATCCGTTCTGAGCCTTGTATGGACCTCATTGAAGGTCGTGGCCTTTCTGCTCGTGACCTTCTATGTGCTCAGCAAGCTGTCACATAAAATATTGGATCGGTTCGCTGCAAAAAGGTTCGAGATAATACTATCCGTGGGTTTTTTATTCGCTTTGGGCCTGGGGATCTTCGCAAAATGGGTGGGTCTTCACGAGGTCATAGGGGTATACCTTGCGGGATTGATCCTGAGCCAGTGGGGTGTAACCCCGGACCCTATGCTGACCAGGGGTATCGCGTGGATGAAGTTCAAGAGGTCCTTCACCAACATGATGGAGGCGCTTTTCTCACCGATATTCTTCGGGGTGGTGGGACTTCTTCTGGGTACAAATCTGGTGAACGAGGGGGGAGATTCGGTCCCGTTCATCATACTGGGGGTCGTTCTCTTCTCGTTCTTTGCTTTCATGGGAAAGATAGTGGGATGCGGAATGGGGGCCCGTCTGAAGAAGATAGTGCCTTCGGGTGCGTTGCTGATAGGGGTTGCAATGGGGGGAAGGGGGGCTCTCGAGTTCATTTTGATAAAATCAGGTCTCAAGGAGGGGCTCCTCTCTCCGGACGAGTTCTCCATCGTTATAATTGTTACTTTGATAACCATACTTCTGACGCCAGTACTTTATCAGCTGACATCCGGATGGAAGAAGGAAGAACTGGAAAAAACGGACCTCTGATATATCTGTCACGTTAATCCAGATTTGAAAAAGTATCCAAAAAATATCATTTTCTCTTCATCATCGGGACCACCCCTTTCCAGACATTCTTCTTTGTCGGAGGGAGATTCTCATCCTTGAATGTGCTCCCGCTCACAGAACGGACATCCTCGATAGTATAGAATGCATTGGGGTTGAAGGCCTTCACCTTGGAAACGACCTCCCTCACCTCCTTCCTCTTCAGCGGCATGTAGATGATATTGACGAGACCCCAGTCGCTCCTGGCATCCACTATCGTGAACTTCCTTCCGCTCTTCTCGAGCCATTCGATGAGGTTAGTGGCAGATCGTCTCGTGATTATCCTTACAAGGACATATCCCAGGGATATCTTGTTCTCTATCATTATCCCCACATAATTTCCGATGGCGAACCCCGTCCCGTAGGCTATGTAGTTCACCACATTGGAGAGGTTCTGCATTATCTGGCCGATGGCCACAAGCCAGATTATGACCTCGAAGAACCCCATTACCGGTGCGAGGTACTTCATTCCTTTGGAAATGAAGATGATCCTCAGGGTGCCTATTGTAACATCGATTATCCTGGCAAAACAGATAAGGATGGGGATCACGACCCATGTGAAGATCTCGGTATCGAAGAAGTCCATATTGCCATCCTTCTCCACCTGTCAGAACTATGAAGATATAAAAAATCAACGTCGGTCCATGGGATCCTTTCAGTTCGGTGGAGATCCCTGCGGTCTGTTGTAACCCTGCTGGGCGGGTTGGGGAGGAACCCCCGGAGGAAGCTGCTGCTGCTGTGCGCCCCCGGGTAGTTGACCGGTTGGAGAGGAGCCCGGCAATTGTGCTCCCGGTCCCGGAAGATAACCGGGGGGAGGCATCATGTACTGCTTAGGCTGGTTCCTTCCACGAACGAGGAGCAGCAGGATGCCCAGGATAACCAGAACAAGTATGACGATAGCTCCGGCGATCACAATGACCAAAAGAGTGGTATTGTCGTCGTCATCGGAGCCTACATGACTTATGTCATCATCTCCTTCATCGGCGGCTGGAACATGGATGTGGAAAGACTGGACAACAGCCTCGGCCGACAGGTCTGCCTTTGACCCGTCCTTAACCACGATCTTGAGGATGTAGTCCCCTGTGGGCAGACCTGAGGTGTTCCACATGAACGAGTTCGCTGTGATCCCCTGCGCATCATAAACGGGTTCCCAGATATCTGTTGAGGTCTCGCTGTAGTAAAGATAGTATCTCAGGACATCATCATCCGCATCGCTTCCCTGCCACGAGAAGGAGATATCTCCGGTATTATTGGAACCGGGAAGAGGAAAGCCAACGACGGTCACGGAAGGAGCGTCGGGATTGTTGATCTCGAACACGGGGTAGACGAACTCCGTGAACTGGTTGGTGAGATACGGGTCGTGGACCCTTATCTTCAAACTGTACTCTCCGTCATCCATGGTGAGGGTATCGAGCTCGAAGGCCCCCGTGTTCGGTGAGTTTTCGGCCAGAGGCTCCCAAATAGCACCATCATCGGAAATGAAGAAGCCCGGGGACAGGAACCCTGTCTCACCCGCATCGGGATCGTTGAGCATGTACTGGAACACTGCGGTTCCCATAAGGGGACTTCGGGGGCTCTGCGTATTCAATATCTCCGGGAGGTCAGGATTGTAGACCTCGAAATCCAGGAAGGCCTCTTCGGAATACTCACCGTTTTGGTCCCTCACCGTTATCCTCGATCTGTAATCGCCATCGCCCGTTTCTAGGAGCAGAGTGTCGAGTTCGTAGTATCCGGTGTTGTCCTCCATGGAGGCGATCTTGCTCCATATAGCATCATCGACGTACATTATCGACAGGTCGTATTTCAGCTCCGGTGGATCGTCCTCCTGGTCCAGGGCATCCCAGACAATGTTGACCTTGCCGCTCACCCTGGCATCCTGCTTAGGTGATGTGAACGAAACTGTCGGCGGGTCGTTGTTGAATATCGAGAAAACGGGTGTTCTGGTCTGGTTCTTCAGGCCTGCAGGGTCGGTCACCACGACCTCTATCACATACCCGTCGCCATCAGGGAGGTCCCTGGTGTCGAACTCGTATGATCCGGAATTCTCCAGACCCTCGGCAAGGATATCGAACTCGTCCCCGAGGTCATCCGACAATCTCAGGTCCACCATGAGGTCATTTTCGTCCTCATCATCCCAGGCTCTCCATCTCACCTCGCCCATGCCCGTCATTACTTCTCCTTCCTCGGATGGGAAGTTTGCCACAAGCGAGGGTGGGTCCTGGTTGTTGATCACGAGTTCGAACGAGAGCACTCCCTCCCCGACCATAAGATCGCTGTCGGTGGCAACCACCCTGATCCTGTAGTCATCTCCGTCAGGTACCCTGGGTTCGTTCGTGTCCCAGGTGTAGGATCCGGTATTGGGCGCATTGTCCTTGAGCAATATCCAGTCCCCCCTGCCGCGTGCATGGTAGATATCGATCTCGAGAGCGTTTCCGTCCTCCTTGTCCTCCGCTCTCCAGCGAATGTCGAACTCCCCCTCCACATAGCCGTCCGCACCGATCCCATCCAACATGAGGTCCTCCCTCAGCTGAACGAGGGGCGCCTCCTTCTGCAGCACTTTCTGCGAAAGGAGGTCCTGGGCGATCCACCCGAGTCTGGCAGTGGGGTTGGTACCGTGCCTGCGGGGGTATGCGTCCTGGGCAAGCACCACGTGTGCATCAACGTTGGGATCGTTGAAGGTATCGCTCTCCACGATGAAGGTGAACTCGACCCAGGCCTGGGTGGAGGTGTGGCCGGCATGAGCGGATATGCTGATGGGAGCGACCGTGGTCCTTGATTGGATGGAATTGCGCAATCTGGTATCCAGCGCACTCTCGTTGGCAGATGTACTCCCGCCGACCCATGGGTCCATGCCATCGATGACGTACCTGGGTATT
This sequence comes from Thermoplasmatota archaeon, assembly GCA_016929175.1. GTDB lineage: Archaea > Thermoplasmatota > Penumbrarchaeia > Penumbrarchaeales > Penumbrarchaeaceae > JAFGLL01. The sequence goes on from JAFGJI010000251.1 coordinate 4,796, forward strand.
CCACCTTCCAGGGAATAGAATGTCCTTCTCTCTACTGCCTTGTCGTAAGGAACTCCCACACCATAAGTACCCCCTCCTGAGTGCCATTCGACCCCTATGTATCTGTCAGGGAACATTGTTTCATCGAGGTCCAGTCTGTTCATCGCCCCTATCACACCTGTGCAGTATCCGCACCATGTCGCCGTGAAATCCTCCACCATTATCCTCTGCTGGGTTCCGGTGGTCACTGTCCTTCCGTCCACGGGAACGAACGCTGCCTGATAGATATCAGCACACTGGGCGGTCTCGCTCCCCGCCCCCTGGTTCTCCACCTTGGTGACCTTGTTCGAGCTCTGGAGGATGATGACGAATGCAATGTCTTCCCATGTGTTCTGTTCAACGTCCTCTGTATAATGGGGGTCGTCGGTCCCGTAGAAGGAGGGTGCGGGCAGTGTGACATTCACGGTCTCCCGGTATCCCTTGAGACCTCCTCTGACCGGGATCGGGTCATTTTCGTCACAGCCTCCAACCGGAATTATTGAGGCGGATGGAAGAACAAGTGCGGTCAATATCAGAATTGCTACGATACTAGGTATTTTCAAGGTATCACAACCTGAGCTGAACCCTATCATGGACATGAGGGATCGGACTATATTACCATTTTGAGAGCTGCCTGATGATATGAGTAGGGGGAGTTCCTCCTCCCATCTGTTCATCTATTTGAGGTTCACAGACCCGGAGGCGATCCGGGTGGTGTCTGTGGAGCTGGCTGTGGTTCCTGTGGGGTGGATGGAGGAAGCTGCGGTGCGGGAGACGGGGGAAGCCCTGACGGAGACTGCTGTGGCGCCAGCTCTCCACCGGCTACCGATCCCGGCAGCTGCCCTCCCGGCGGCATCATCGGGACGCCTCCCGGAGGTGGAAGCTGCTGGGCTTCCTTTCTCCTTTTGAGGATCACCAATGCGAGAACTATCAGGACCAGTATGATCAATACCGTGATGGCGATCGCGATCCCGAGGAACAGTCCGAGATTGCTTTCTTCGTCATCATCAACAGGAGGTAGGGTGTCGTCATCATCGTCGTCGTCGATGATCACTTCCTTCTCCTTTATCCTGAAGGATTGGGATATCACCTCTGTCTCGAAACTGTCCTTCGTATCCTCGACCACGACCAGCCTGATCTCGTAATCCCCTGCGGGCAGCAGCGAGATATCCCAGTTGAAGGAGGTTGTGGATATCTTGAAGGCTCCGGGTATCATGCTCCAGCTGGACTCTCCCACCTTGTGATAATAGGCAGTGTAGTACAGCTTGTCACCTTCCGGATCGGACCCGGTCCAGGAGAAGGTTATCTCATTCTCGTGCTCTATGTAGGGGTCCGGGGCAGATGTCATTTCCAGTGTTGGAGGATCGTTGTTGTCGACCTCGAACTCGGGGAAGAGATGCTCCGCTGTCCTGTTCATATCATCCGGCTGACAGTCTGCAACGACCATCTTCACGGAATAGGTACCATCCTCGAAACCGGATACATCCAGAGTAAAGGATCCCGTGTTCGGGATGCCTTCCGCGACCGCCCTCCATTCCGAACCGTCAAGATAATAGAACCATATCTTGAGCCCGTCCGTTTCCGCGGGATCCGGGTCCTCGGCATACCAGTTGAAGGATGCAATTTTTGAAACGGTGGAGGTGGGGCCAGAGGTGCTGATGATCTCCGGTGCGTCGGGATTGTATACCGTGAAGTATACCGTCGAATCGCTGGAGACAATTCCCCTTGAATCACTCACGGTCAACCTGATAGTATAGATTCCGTCCCCTTCCTCGAGATCCAGTGTGTCAAGTTCGTAGGACCCGGTATTGGGCTCGCCAACAACAAGCTCCTTCCAGTAGGTCCCTCCCGAGAACTTGTAGTAGAGATCGAATGTCAGGTCCTCCGAGGCATCCTCCTCGTCGTGGGAGGACCATTCAACGGTGAGGGTCCCCATGACGAGGTCCTCCTCGGCAGGTTCCAGTATCCTGCATTCCGGTGCATCGTTGTTGTATATCGAGAAGATCTCGGATCCGGCCTCTGCATAGAGGCCGGTAGTGTCAGTGACCTTTACCATGACCATGTAGTTCGTGCCGTCCTCGTAATATGTTGTATCGAACTGGTATGAGCCAGAGTTGGGGATCGGTCCAGGGGTGAGGGAGGAATATGTTGAACCGCCGTCATCGGATATGGATACCTCGGCGGTGAGCTTGGTCGTGGTGTCCTCGTCATCCTGCGCATCCCAGCGTATGGTGGGTTTTCCGCTAAGTTCCTGTCCCTCCCTGGGAGATGTGATCTGAAGGGTTGGAGGGTCGGGGTTGTTTATCTCAAAAAGGAATGCGGACGTTGCCTCCGCCGATGACATATCCGAATCCGTCGCTCTGATCATGAGAAGATAGCCGTCATTGTCGGGGACCCTCGGATCGGATGTATCCCAGGTGTAATAGCCGACGTTGGAGATACCCTCTGCAATGGGGGTCCAAGCTATGTCCGACCTCTTGTAGTAGAGGTCAATGGAAACATCGGAGCCGTCCTCATCATCCTCTGCCTGCCAGATGATGTCGAACTCACCCTCCACCATACCGTCATCGAACTGGTCCTGTATCAACTGGTCCTTGAAAGTAACTGTTGGCACATCGGGGTTGTGGACAGAGACCCCGAAGGTAACGGTACTCTCCTCGTCCCAGTAATCCCTGGAGGTGATCCGGACCTCGTAATCGCCGTCGGGATAGAGGTAATCCTCTCCGCTCTTTGCGGCGGTGTTCCACGGATATACGGCTCCAACCTTCTTTATGCCGGTCCAGTCGAGCCCTCCGATCGGTCTGACCTCGACGGTGCTCGATATCTTGTCATCGGAAGCATCGGGGTCCGTGACATCGAAACTGATGTCAGCGGTACCGGTAAGTACGCTGCCCTCGGTCGGCAGAACGTTGGATATTATGGGCGGTGATCCCTGGACGTTGAACACCCTGAAGGTATTGATGTTCTCCACGATCAAACCCAGTCTCGCTTCTTTGTTGGCGTTGTGCCTCCTCGGATGAGCGTCCTGCACCAGAAGAACATTGGCGTCGACCTTTATGTTCTCGAAGCTACTATCCTCCACCTTCACCGTGAAGTTCACCCATGCCTTGGTATCGTCATGGCCTCCCACGGCGACGATCGACATAGGAGAAGCCACGGCCGCTGCCGTGTTTATCCTGCTCTTGAATTGTGTATCGATGCTGGTGGTGTTGGGGCTTGAAGCTCCGCCGACCGAAGCGTCGGTCCCATCCACTATCACTGTGGGATATGCCCCGAAACTGTAGTAAGTGCCCCTTGTTCGGGAAGCTGTTGTGTAATAGACATCACCGGAGGAACTTGCGTGATACTCAATTCCGATGTACTTGTCCGGAAAGTAGCTCGAGTCGTGGTTAAGCCGGTCCATGGCACCGATAACACCGGAGCACGGTCCGCACCAGACAGCGGTGATATCCTCCAGCATTACGGTCCTGGCCGTTCCGGTGGACCTTTGGGTCCCGTTCAGGGGGACATAGACGGCCTGGTACATGTCAGCAACGCTCAGGGAGTAGGAGCCGACGGTCTTCGTGGACTTTTTCTGGTCCTGGAAGAAGACAACGATCGATATGTCGTCCCAATCGTTGGCTTCCACATCCTCCGTGTTGTAAGGGTCATCGGTTCCGTAGAAGGTAGGCTTGTTGAAGGAAATGTTGTGGTTCTCCGTATAGAGGTAAAGCGAATTCCTCGTCTGCGGTTCCCCGGCGGCGTTCCCGGAAAGGGGAAATAGCAGCATCGATCCAGTCAGAAGTATCAGCGCCAGGAATAGGGGTAGCATCTTCTTGTTTGTTTCCATGGTCATCACCCAGAGTAAATCATATCTCGAATGTCACGAGGCTTTTCGTGATGTATCGTGTCGATATTTATTTGTTCTCCTGGTATAACTACATTGTCCGGGGCTCTCCAAAAGACCCCGGAAGACGAAAAAAGTATTTTTATAA
>JAFGJI010000252.1 GCA_016929175.1 Thermoplasmatota archaeon
AGGTCTACATACTGACGGGATACCACGGGAACTCCATCAAGGACCATTTCCAGGATGGAAAGACCCTCGGAATGTGTATATCTTACCTGGTCCAACCCAAAAGGCAGGGGACCGCCCATGCGGTCTCAATGGCCGATGGGTCGATCGACGGGCCCTTTCTCTGCATAAACGGTGATGTGATCGTATCCAGTGCTCTCATCAGGGGCGTCATCTCGAAGTTTGATGAGACCGAAAACACCATCATGACCCTCAAAGAGGTCCAGGACACCTCGAGGTTGGGCATGGTGATCGTTGAGGGAGACACCGTGAAGGGGATAGTGGAGAAATCCGGGATACAAAGCAAAGGTCTGGTGAATGCCGGGATTTATCTTTTCAAATCCAACATCTTCGAGGCCATAAGAAGGACACCGCTTTCTTCCAGAGGGGAATACGAGATCACCAGATCCATCGAACTTCTGATGGAGAAGGAGACCGTTTCGGCCTTCATCCCCTCGGATACGTGGGTCGACATCGGCTCCCCGTGGGACCTTCTGAACGCTCACGAGATCTACATGGACCGGATAACAAGCGATATTCAGGGAGAGGTCCAGGAGAACGTGCATATCCATGGAGACGCCGTCATCAGGAAAGGTGCGGTCATAAGATCAGGAACTTACATGGAAGGGAAAGTGGTGATAGATGAGGGTGCGGTCATAGGGCCCAATTCGTACATCCGGGGAAGCACCTATATCGGAAAGAACTGCAAAGTTGGCGCCGCTTCGGAGGTCAAGAATTCGATAATCATGGACAATACCCACATACCGCATCATAATTATGTCGGGGATTCGATCATCGGCTCGGGATGCAATCTCGGCTCCGGGACGAAGGTAGCGAACCTTCGTCTCGACGACGGACCGGTCACAGTGACCCTGAAGGGGAGGACCTACAATACCGGCAGGAGAAAGCTTGGGGTCATCATGGGAGATGATGTCAAAACAGGGATCAATTCCACCCTGGATGCCGGGACCGTCATATTCTCCGGGACCAGGATAGGCCCCGGAGCACACGCTGCCGGCACCATAGGAAGGAATTCGAGGATCCACTGAGGCCGATAATATGAAGGTCCTTCTCGTCTCGTCCGAAGATAAGGCATCACTCAATATAAGGGACCGCCTTCTGGAAGAGGCCGATTGGGAAAGGGTCGGCAGATTCCAGGGAACCGAGGTCCTCGCATACAGGGAACTGCTCCTCTATCAAAAGAAGGGCATCCACCTTCATTTCGAGAACGTGGACCTCGAGATAGCTTCCCATATCGAGCAGGACCTGCCCGACCTTTTGAATAACACCATACCCTACCCGTTGGAGCTTCTGGTATTCCTGAGCAAGCACCGCTCCGAGACAGGGACAAGGTCGCTCACGGTGCATCCTCCGGGGAATTACCTTCAGGCGGATTACGGCGGGCAGCCAGGAAGACTGCCCCCTTCCGCCCCCCATTACATGGCCGCAGCTCTAAAGGCCCTTTACCGGGAAAAAAAACTGCTTGGTCTGGCCGACCAGACCACCTACGAGGTCACTCACCATGGACCTTACCTGTCCTCTCCCTGCTTCTTTATAGAGATAGGGTCAGATGATACAAGATGGTGCGTACCGGAACTCGGAAGAGCGATAGCCAGGGCTCTTCTGTCAAGCGACTTCCTGGTCCCGAACCGCGATCTTCCAGTGGCGATCGGAGTGGGCGGTGGTCATTACGCTCCCAGGTTCACGGACAGGGCGATGAGGAACAAGTTCGCCTTCGGTCATATGATACCGGACCATATCCTGGAGAGGGCAGATGACACCCATGAACTGGTCAGGTTGGCCCTCGCCTCGACCCCGGGAGCGGACCGTGTAATGTTCCATCGCAACCCGAGGAACGAAGACAATATCAAAAAGGCCGGGGAATGCGCCGGTGAGCTCGGTCTGGAGCTTGTCCAATGAACCGGCTCAAAGGTATTTTCCCATATACGGGCCGATCCTCTCGAAACCCGATCTCCTGTAGTATTCCCTCGCACCGATACCGGACGTTACAAGGACCTTTTCGTACCCCCACTCGTCCCTGGTGATGGATATAGCGTGCTCGAGAAGCCTGTGTCCGTAACCTCTATGCTGCCATTCGCTTAGAGCCCCCTTTCCGATCGGTACCATGGGGCCGAACACTTTGAGCTCCCTGACCATCCCGGCCCCGTCCACCTCCTTTCGGTATGCTTTTTCTGAAGGGCGTCTCAACCTGAGAAACCCGACGATGGCATCTTTCGATCCGACCTCGAACGAGAGAAAAACCTCCTTACCTCCGGAGGCGTCATATTCCCTCCTTGCCAGTGATATGTCCTCGGGGAGTGGCATTGCCTCGTCTACCTTCATCCTCCTTCCTATCTCACGGCACCTTATACATCTGCATTCCCATCCCCGACGGTGCATCTCGGCCTGAGCCAGCTGTCGAAGGTTGCTCTTCTTTACCCCTGCCTCGACGAGCGGGCTCGGTATATCCCTCTGGACCCTCTGGATGCGAACCCAGGGTGGAGTTATCCTCTTGATCTCGGCCACAAGCTTCGCGGCATCCTCCGTTTCCAGGGGTTCGTATTCTCCCGCCTTCCACATCTCGTAGAACCTGGTCCCCTCTATCACGAGGGTCGGATAGAGCTTTATCATGTCGGGTTTGAACCTCTCATCCTGGTATACGAGAGCAGCACTTTGAATGTCCATGTCAATGTTGGACCCGGGGATGCCCGGCATCAGGTGATACCCTACCTTCAGACCGGAATCCCTGGAGATCCGGGTCGCGTCTATCGACTCCTTGACCCCGTGCCCTCTGCCACTGATCTTCAGAGGCCTTTCAAATACGGACTGAACTCCAAGTTCGATCCTGGTCCCTCCGAGGGATAGCATCAGGTCCAGCTCTTCTCGATGGAGATGATCAGGCCGGGTCTCGAAGGTCATACCTATACATCTGTGCCGTGAGGTCTCGTTCATCTCACCGGCCTGCTCGAAGGTTTCGCTGCTGCATCCGTTCAGACCATCGAGACATCCTTTAACGAAATCGACCTGATAGTCCACCGGTCTTGCGGTGATAGTTCCCCCCATCAGGATGAGATCTATCTTGTCCGTGGGATGGCCTATTTCCTCCAGCTGTTCGATCCTTTTGGTGGTCTGAAGAAAGGGGTCGTATCCGTTCTGTGATGCCCTCATTGCCGCGGGCTCCCTGCCCGTGTAGGACTGGGGTGTCGGGACCTCCTGCTCGACCCCTCCGGGGCAGAAGATGCATTTGCCGTGCGGGCATGGGGAAGGGGAGGTCATAACGGCCACGACCGCCACTCCGGATAGAGTCCTGGATGGTTTCTTCTTCAGGAGTTCTATGAGGGCGGACTCCATCCCGGGATGCTCCTTTCTGACATAGTCAAGAAGGACCGAGTTGGCGGGGACATGATCAAGGTCTGCCGAGCGAAGAGCTTTAATCTTCTCATCCTGCAGTCTGTCCTTGTCACGGATGGTCCCTTCCATCATACTCCTTACCAGGTCTTCCAGCACAGACCGGAGGCCGCTATCCGTTTCCCATCTCCCTTTTTTCCCCGGAGTCCCCATGGAAAAGTTTTTTTTGGACAAGCGACAGCCTCTGCCGATGTTATCACGGAGGCCGATTTAATGGTTTACCCTCCTGTATCCTTACCCTTTCACGGGAAAAGTTATTTTGTGAGTTAATCTTACATCCCCGAGGTGGAACGATGACACTCCCGATTCCAGACAACGAGGATGTGAAGTATATTTACGAACAGATCGACACGCACACGGATTGGTTCAAGGATTCTCTATGCATGATAGCCTCCGAGAACCTGGTGTCGCCCCTTGCAAGGCAGCTTCAGGTGAGTGACTTCACAGACAGGTACGCAGAAGGACTTCCCGGAAAGAGGTACTACAACGGCAACATATATGTCGACAAGGTGGAGTTGAAGGTGGAGGAGCTGGCAAAGAAGCTCTTCAGGGCACCGGAGGCCGATGTACGACCGATATCCGGTACGACGGCCAATATCTCAGCTTTCTTCGCCCTTATCGAACCCGGGGACCTGTATTTCGCCACTCATCTCAATGACGGCGCACATATATCCTCTGCGAAGTTCGGTGCTGGAGGCTTGAGAGGCGGGGTCGAGATGACCTACGTCTGGGACAAGGAGCGGATGAACATCGATGTGGATGCAACCAGAAAGCTCCTCCTTGAGCACAGACCGAAACTCTGCCTCTTCGGCAGGTCCGTATTCCTGTTCCCAGCCCCGCTCAAGGAGCTCCAGGAAACACTGCAGGAGATAGGATGCCATGTATGGTATGATGGAGCGCATGTCCTGGGGCTCATAGCAGGAGGCAGGTTCCAGGACCCGCTCAGGGAAGGAGCACACCTGATCACCGGGTCCACCCACAAGACCCTTCCCGGACCCCAGGGCGGCGTCATCCTGGGAAACCCCAGGGATGAAGAGCAATGGAAAGCCGTGAGGAGGAGGGTATTCCCCGGAGTTCATTCCTCCCATCACCTGATGACCATGGCCGCCAAAGGCATAGCATTCGCCGAGCACATAGAGTTCGGCGCGGCCTATGCGGATCAGATAATAAGGAACTCACATGCACTGGCCCAGAACCTTCATGAGAGGGGGTTCGATGTCCTCGGAGAATCCCTCGGGTTCACGCAGTCACATGCAATGGTGCTGGATGTTTCGAAACAGGGCGGGGGCGCCCCCTGTGCGCTCGATCTCGAGACAGCGAACATCATCACCAACAAGAACCTTATACCGGACGATCCGGGCACATCCATGAGGCCTTCGGGGCTCCGGCTTGGCGCCCAGGAGCTGACGAGGATCGGAATGAAGGAATCCCATATGTCGGAGGTTGCCGATCTCTTCAAAAGGGTGCTCATAGACAAGGAGGACCCGTTGAAAGTGAGGGAGGACGTGAAGGAGTTCAAGAGGGATTTCCAGACGATACATTACTGCTTCAGTCCCGGCTCGCCGGCTTACCACAAATGGAGGATATCCTGAGCAGAACGAAGAAATGACAGGGGGCATGCATGATGGATTACGAGATATTCAAGCTACCAAAGGGAAAGAGCGCCTTGCTCGGAAAGATCGTCCAGGATGACCTGGTAAGCAGGCAGACCATCGCGGTCAGGGACACCGTCTCCCTGGGAATGGAGGGAGAGCATACGATCGTTCTCATCGAGGGTTCGGAACCGGCCCTCAAGAGAGCTGTGGAGATCGTCGGTGAAGAAGGCATCATCCTGGAAGGGAATGAAAAAGCAGATACATACAAGAAGATCAAGGACGACGAGGACAATGTGGCGGAAGGTCTGGGACTGATGTTCGGTTGAGGATGGCTCAGACCATCTCCCGGCAGGATTCAAGACCTTCTCGTGCAAGTTTGTTCCCGGGGTCCATTTCCAGGACCTTCTGATAGCATTCCATGGCAGGTCCGTATTCTTCCATCCGCTCGAGGATTATTCCAGTGTTTATCCATGTCTCCGCTGAATTTTCATTTATCCTCAGAGCCTCATCCAGGCATTCGAGGGCTTCACGCAGTCTCCCGGCCTTGTACAGGACCACGGCCTTGTTGTTCCATCCTTCCTCGGAATAAGGGTCCCTTTCGATCCCTTCGCTCAGGAGGGACAGGGCGCGATCCAGGTCGCCCATCTCGGCAAGCAAAATGGCATAATTGATCATACTCTCGGAAGACATCTCGCCTGTCACCATCAATCGTTGGTAGCAGTCATGGGCCTCGGACATCCTTCCGAGCTGATATAGTATCACTCCGCATTCGTTGAGCACGGAAACGTTCTTAGGGTCATTCTCCAGTATCCTCTTGGAGATCTCCAGGGCTTTCTGGTACTTGCCCTCGTCCATCAGGATCCTGATCGACATGAGGTTGTCATCACTTTCCGGGCCCTCATCCTCTTGGAGTTCTTCCATTTCCATCTCATCCCATTCCTCTTCCGGCTCATCATCATCAACTCGAGATGTCAGATCGGTCATATTCTCACCCCGAACACCTGCTCGTTCACCGGAACCGTCCGGCGGTCCATTCATTTTCGCATTACACTCTTCCTCTCCTGGATCCCGTCTTTCCGATATCCGTACCCGTACGAGGTTCTCCGACGAAGAGCGCCCCAGTGTCTTATCGCCGGTGGGGGACCCGGGGATTCCGGATATGCCAGGGTCAATCATTGTCAAGGGTGGCGTTCCCTCTTTATCATCGATGTTCGAAGGCTCGGTCAGGATGGTGGGTGATGATCTATCCTCTTTTATCTCCATTTGCGTCTGGTCCTTGGTCCCCTCGGATGTTCGGGGGAGTTGGGGCTCTTCCTTCCTGAGGGCCTCTATCAGCCGGTGATGTTCATTATCGGAGATGTCCAGATGGCCGCGGATATTATCCAGCAGCTGCTCGGTCAGGATGTCGCGCTCCCCTGTCTGCACATACTGTTTCACCAGGGACCTGTAGAACTCCATGTTGCTGGACCTTTTCTCCTCCTCCAGCTGCTTCCTTGGTTTTACCCGGTCCTCCCCGCCCTTTATCAAGGCAGCCAGGCCTCTGCCGAGGGCGGTTGGCGGGGGTCTCTTTATGGCCATTGGATCATCACCTTGTTCGATCTCACCCATGATGGACTCATACCGGAGATCATACTCTCAATACGGGATCTGCCCCACCTGTTTGCATCTACATTCGTGGTTAAGCAATTTACGGTCCAAATACTTTCACCCATCCCTTCCAAGACCATCTTAAAAAGGGGAATGCATGGTACCGATAGGGAGGAGTCTTTATGACGAACCGCGAAAAGACCGCGCCCGATAGGGAAACAGACGGGGCGCCAAGGGAAAATGATAGCATGGAATTGTTCAAACTGCAGGAAGAGGTCCACCGTCTATCGGAGGAACTCGGGATCCCTGTGGAGGAAGCTGCCCGGATCATTTACGATGAGAAGGGCATAAAGGTCCCGACAAGGACGAAGATCGTTGACTCCATATCCGACCTTACACCCGGAATGAGGAATATTTCCCTGAGAGCAAGGATAGTGTCCGTCCAGAGAATGGACCGGAGTTCCGGGGACCCGTATTTCAGGGGATATCTTGGTGATTCCGGAGGAGAGATCAGGTACACAGCGTGGCTGGACCTTGATCTGCAGGTCAATACCCCTGTTTTCCTGCAGAATGTCTCGGTCAGGGAATGGAACGGCAAATCTGAGGTCGTTCTGAACGACCAGTCAACCGTCACCGTCATTGACGACCTCGAGGGCCTCCTTCCGAGGATAGATAGCGGGGTTCCTTCTTCCCTGAGCGAGCTCGATGGTGGCTCCCGTGATATCGATATCGAGGTCCGGGTGATCGAAGCCAGGGAGGCCACAGTTAATTCACGCGGCAGAGAAAAGGAGATAGTGAAGGGCATCGTCGCGGACAGGACCGGCAGGATGGACTTCACATGCTGGGGCCCGCTTGACATCAAAGAGGGAGGGTGCTACCGGATAATCGGGGGTTATGTGAAGGAGTTCAGGGGGGTTCTGAACCTTAACCTTTCACCGGGATCTATATTCAACCCCCTGCCTGATTCAAGGCTCCCACCGGTCGAGGAGCTGGTGAGGCCGGAGGAATCACGGCTCATCAACCTTCTATCGGGCAAATTCTCGGGTCCCGTCTCGATCAGGGGTGTGCTGCTCTCTGTAAGGAACGGCTCGGGTCTCTTCCAGAGATGCGTGGAATGTGGAAGGAGGATGGACAAGAGCACCTGTATCGTTCATGGAAAGGCGGGCTTCGAATGGGACCTTGGCTTCAAAGGCATAATGGACGATGGTTCCGCAACCGCTTTCATCAAGGGAGATAGGAATATCGTTGAAACCATTCTGAGAAGGACACTTGATGATGTTACAAAAGAGGTGAAGGAGAGCCTCGACCCTGACAGCATTCTGTTCGAGCTGGAGGAAACACTAGTCGGCAGACCGATCACCGTAACGGCAGACCCTTCGCTTGATGAATACGGAGTGATACTCGACCTTTCCGATGTATCTGTCGGATGGGAGATGGGCCAACTGGAGAGGGAGGTCATATCGATGCTGGAGGTGATGGTATGAAAAGGAGAGAACCGGCACTTCCGATGCTGATCATGGACCTGATCTCGTCATCCAAAGAGGAGATGACCACCGATGACGGTTATGTCAGGACCTCTTTCGTTTCCATAACAGGAGCAAGGATGTTCAGGGTTTCCATTTCCGGGATACTTATGGATATGACCGACATAGGTTCCGACGGATCGCCCATTTATAGATTGAGGGTGGCGGATCCCACGGGGGGGGTCACCTTCACCGTGGGCAGGTACAGTCCCGACCTTCAGAAAAAAGTACCTCGGCTGAGGACCACCTACCCCGTACTGGTCGTGGGAAAGGTTACGAGCTTCACGTCCAAGAGCGGTGAAGAGGTCATCACTCTTAACCCGGAAATGATAAGGGAGATATCAAAGGACGAGAGGTCCATGTGGAACCTGCTGGCCTCACGGGATGCCCTAGCAAGGATGTGGAAACTGGAGGGCAGGGGCCCTCTTCCCGGAAGATGGATGGAGGTCCCTCAACCCGAAGTCCCGAGGGGTGGTGAGGAGGTGGAAGAAAAAGCCAAGGGTATTCTCAGGGATACACTTCGCTTCCTCAACAGATCGGTTTTTTCCAGGGAGATCGATCAGATAAGCAGAAGACCCAGGCAACAGGAGGGGGCCGGGTCCGACCCGCTCGAGGAATACGAGAACGTGGTTCTCGATATGATCAATGAGCTGGACCGCGGGAACGGCACCAGGTGGGATGACCTGGTGGACCATGTGGACCGTAACAGGTTTTCAAGGGACATCGTCGAAGAGGTGGTCTCGGCCCTGCTTGACAAGGGTTTGGTCTACGAACCAGTGCTCGGCTACCTGAAAGCGATATGAAACAGTGGCCATATGAACAATTCAAATATCGGTAGTAATTACCCATTCTATGGTCGAAAGGAAAAAAGTGTTCATCGGGGCGGCATGGCCATATGCCAACGGCCCCCTGCACCTTGGACATATTGCAGGCTGTCTTCTGCCAGCCGATATCTATGCCAGGTACTGCAGGTTGATGGGCTACGATACACTTTTCGTTTCGGGCTCCGACATGCACGGGACGCCAATAATGGTCACAGCGGATAGGTTGGGACTTACACCGGAAGAGGTGGCAGAGAAGAACCATGCTTCCATTCTGAAGACCATCGAGGACCTGGGCATCTCTTACGATCTGTATACCAAGACACACACGGAGCACCATTTCCAGGTGGTACAGGAAATTTTCCTCGGGCTTCTTGAAAAAGGCTGGATAGACAGGAAGACCGATGTGGCCCCGTATTGCCCCGTATGCGGCAAATTTATGCCCGACCGTTATATCGAAGGCACCTGTCCTTTCTGTAAGTTCGGCGAAGCAAGGGGCGACCAGTGCGATGGCTGCGGCAAGGTCCTCGATGCATCTGAACTGCTGTTACCCCGCTGCAGGATATGCGGCAGTTCACCGGAATTCCGCGAGACCGAGCATTTCTATCTCCTGCTCTCGAAGCTGGAGCCGATGGTAAGGGAGTTCGTCGATCTCAGGAAGGATGAATGGCGAACGAATACCCGGAACAACACCGAGAACTTCCTGAGGGAAGGCCTGAGGGACCGTGCCATCACAAGGGACCTCACCTGGGGGGTCCCCATACCGCTGGAAGGTTTCGAGGATAAGAGGATCTATGTATGGTTCGAGGCGGTCTGCGGTTATCTGTCGGCTTCAAAACTCCACTCGAAGATCGTGCAGAGACCGGGGCTCTGGGAGGATTACTGGAAGGACCCTGAATGCAGGCACTATTATTTCCTCGCAAAGGACAATATACCATTCCATACGATAATCTGGCCCGCCATACTTGCGGGTTATGGTGGCCTGAACCTGCCCTATGACATCCCATCCAACGAATTCCTGCAGTGGGACGGGTCCCAGTTCTCGAAATCAAGGGGCCATGGAATAACCGTCAACGATTTCCTGGAGGACTATCCCGTGGACCCTCTGAGGTTCTATCTATCCCTGAACATGCCCGAGAAGGGAGATTCCAACTTCGATCTCGGGGAGTTCGTTCAGAAGAACAACACGGAACTCCTTGGTGCTCTGGGCAATTACCTGCACAGGGTGGTCACCTTCATAAAGAACAATTTCGGAGAGGTCCCCCGAAGGGGGGAGCTTACACCGGACGATGTCAAGATGCTGACCACTGCAGAGGAACTCTACAGGAGTGCCCTGTCCTCCATGGAAAAGGTCAGGCTAAAAGAGGGCATAACAATATTGATGTCGCTTGTCAACGAGGGAAACAGGTATTTCAACGGGCAGGCCCCCTGGAAGTTGATCAAGGAAGATATGCAGAGATGTTCAACCGTTCTCAATGTGGCATTATCGGTTGGAAAGATCATCATGTACGGGATGTATCCTTACATCCCTCATGCTGCGGCCCGGTGGTTCGCCATGATGGGGACCACCGGTCCGGAGGATAACGAATGGAACGAGGCTCTGGTGCCCTTCAGGGAAGGTATGAAATTGGGCATGCCTTCCCCACTGTTCTCCAGGCTCGAGGTGGATACCGCAAAAGAGGAGCAGACTAGCAATGGAGCCGTGAAGACCGTCGAAACTGAAAACAAGAAGGAGGAAGAGAACGTGGAGCAGATATCATTCGAGGAGTTCATGAAGCTCGATCTCAGGGTCGGAACCATCCTCTCCGTGGAGGACCATCCGAACGCGGACAGGCTTTACGTATTGAAAGTTGACATCGGTGAAGAAGAGCCAAGAACCCTGGTGGCAGGTCTCAAGCGTTTCTACAAGAAGGAGGAGATGCAGGGAAAGAGTACCATCATCGCAGCAAACCTGAAGCCTGCAAATATGAGGGGCGTGGTATCTAACGGTATGCTCCTTGCGGCAGAGAGCAATGAGGTCGTCGGCCTGCTCACAGTGGACCCGGATAGAGAATTGCCTCCCGGATCGAAGATCCATTGAATTTCAGGCGAACATGGAGTAACGTTCGGCTCTGCTCTGTGATCCATGGAGGGAGAACAGGTTCCCATCCGCTCCCGATTCCTTCACCTTCTTGATGGCGTCCCTGAAGTCCTTGAGGGTAACCTTTTTTCTTTCCTCCCGGATGGCGAACATTCCGGATTCCGTGCAGACCGCCTTGATCTGGGCCCCGCTGAAACCATCCGTGACCGCTGCCAGTTCATCCATCGATATTTCCCTGTCGATGCTCATCCTCTTGGTATGCAACCTGAATATCTCCTTGCGGGCTGCAAGGTCCGGGAGGGGTATCTCTATTATGCGATCGAGCCTCCCCGGTCGAAGTATGGCGTGGTCAAGGATGTCCGGTCTGTTGGTAGCGGCGACTATCCTGACATCGCCCAGGTTATCGAAACCGTCAAGTTCGGCAAGCAGCTGGATCAATGTCCTGTGGACCTCTCTGTCGGCAGAGGTGGAGGAGTCTGTCCTTCTACCAGCGATGGAATCGATCTCGTCCAGGAAGAGGATGCTCGGCGCCCTTTCTTTGGCCAGCTGGAACAGTTCCCTGACCATACGGCTGCCTTCTCCAATATATTTCTGGACCAGCTCTGAACCCACCATCCTCAGGAAGGTGGCCTTGGTCTCCCTGGCTATAGCCTTTGCAAGGAGGGTCTTACCGCAACCGGGAGGCCCGATCAGCAGAACGCCTTTTGGGGGGTCGATCCCGACATCCCTGAAGAGGTCCGGCCTCAGGAGGGGCAGCTCGACCACCTCCTTCAGTTCCTGGATCTGGGGATTCAGCCCTCCGACATCCTTGAAGGAGACATCTGGTCTCTCTTCTATCTCTGAGGCCCCTACCATCGGGTCCTTTGATGATGGCAGAATAGCCGTAACGGACATGGTATCCTTATTAAGGGAAACCTTTGTACCTATCGCAAGGTCGTCCATTTCAACAGATGACAGGACCTTTACAACGAAGACTGGCCCCCCCGATGTGGAAACAAGTACCTGGTCATCCGTATAGTGGTCGATTATGGTGCCCACTATCAGGGGGGGGGATTTCATACGGTTCAGCTCGCCGTTCAGAAGCATCACCTTGTTCTGCAGCCTCATTACCTCGTTCTCGAGGTAACGCTTCTCCTCGTTTATTCTCAGGGATTCCCTCTTCCACGGGTTGCTCTCGCTGTCCCACTGCATGCGGGACAGCTCCTCCCTGATCCATTCTTTCTCGGTATGGCCTTCATTCTCGGACCACCAGGGGTCCTCTTCCCTTTCATCCTCGATCTCGAAGGAGATATCGTTCTCTTCCTCTTTTTCTTCCTCCTCCGATCCATACCGTTCGGCTGAGTGCTCAGCCTTTTTTTTCTTCATCACAAGTCCTCGCGACGTTTAATCGATACAGGATGTTTTAATCTTTTCCTATAAAAGTGCATACGGGTCCAGGTCCATGACAAGGTTTAATTATCAATCAATGGATTTTGGTTTGGGTGTGTCATTGTACGAGGCGGTCCTGGCAGTAAATCTCAAGGAAAGCTGGGTTGGGAAGATCACACGACAGCTCCCGATATCTGTCAACATCGTCGATAGCATAGCCTTCGGCGACGAGGGTGTCCAGGACCTGGCCGAAGTGAAATTGAACGGAGCCGAACCGGGTTTGATAGAGAAGCTGATATCGGAATACGACCACATCGACTTCGTGAAGGCCAGTAAAGTGGACCAGGATAAAGTGATAGTGATCGTCGGGACAAAGGGCTGCGGCGGGTGCAGGTCGATCCTGGAATCCGGGTGTTTTCTCATTTCAGCCTCTACCGATGACCAGGGATGGATAGAATGGAAGCTCATACTCAACGAGAAGGTCCAGCTCCAGAGGCTCGTCGAATCGCTTGAAAAAAGGGCTATCGACAGCAGGTTGATATTGATACAACCCATCGATGACCGGGAATCCCTGACCCCGAGGCAGGAGAAGATCATCAAAACCGCACTGGAAAGAGGTTATTACGACTTCCCCAAGCGCATAGGTATAAGGGAACTTGCAAGATTGTTCGATATATCGACGGCTTCGGTCTCCGAGACATTGAGAAGGGGCCAGAAGAAGATCATCGAACACTACTTCAAGGAGAAGGGAGATTGATACCGACAACAGTCGGCTTTGCCCGATGTTAACCTGTAAGGTGAGAACCTTTAATATGTTCTTTTCAATCCAGTTGGGCCGAGAAAGGGACGGTGCTCAGATTTGAAAAGGGTCTACCTTGATTCTAACTCTGCCATGCCCACACGGAAAGAAGTGCTGGATGAGATGCTGCCCTTCTTTACCGAACATTACGGGAACCCATCTTCGATCCACGAAATGGGCAGGGAACCCAGACGTGCCATGGAGGCTGCCCGCGAAAGAGTGGCAGCCCTCATCGGCTCGGACCC
>JAFGJI010000253.1 GCA_016929175.1 Thermoplasmatota archaeon
ATCATCCTATTCTGCCCTGGATCGCTTTGGAAGGGATATCGTTGAAGAGGCACGGACCGGAAAGCTCGATCCGATAATCGGCCGGGACGACGAGATCAGAAGGGTCGTCAGGATACTCTCCCGGAAGACCAAGAATAATCCAGTCCTTATCGGGGACCCTGGTGTGGGAAAGACTGCGATAGTCGAGGGTCTCGCCCAGAGGATAGTGAGGGGGGATGTGCCGGAATCACTCAAGGACAGGACCATTTTCGAGCTGGATATGGGTTCCCTCGTGGCCGGGGCCAAGTTCAGGGGAGAGTTCGAGGAGAGGCTCAAGGCGGTCCTGCAGGAGATAAAGAACTCCCAGGGAAGGACGATACTGTTCATCGACGAGCTTCACACGATCGTTGGAACAGGAAAGGCCGAGGGTTCGCTCGATGCCGGCAACATGCTGAAACCCATGCTGGCAAGGGGTGAGCTTCATTGTATTGGGGCAACAACCGTGGACGAGTACAGGAAATACATCGAAAAGGACGCCGCACTGGAGCGGCGCTTCCAGCCGATCCTCGTGGACGAGCCCATGGTGGAGGACACGATCTCGATCCTTCGTGGCCTCAAGGAAAGGTTCGAGGTCCACCACGGTGTCAAGATAACCGACAATGCACTTGTGACAGCCGCTGTCCTTTCGGACAGGTACATCTCCGATAGGTTCCTTCCGGACAAGGCCATTGACCTCCTTGACGAGGCATGTGCAATGATCCGGACCGAGATAGATTCGAGACCGGAGGAGCTGGACCAACTGGTACGGAAGGTCATGAGGCTCGAGATAGAGGAGGCGGCTTTAAAGAAGGAGAAGGACAGAAACTCCCGCAACAGGCTGAAGGCCCTGAGAAAGGAGCTGTCCGAACTGAAGGAGAGGGCGGATGCCCTGTCTGCCCGATGGGATGCAGAGAAGACATCCATCCTGCGGGTCTCCACTCTCAGGAAGGAGATCGAGGGACTTAAAAAGGAGCTCGAGGACGCCGAGCTCGAGTATGATCTCAACAAAGCGGCAGAGATCAGGCACGGAAAACTGCCAAAGCTCAAAAAGGAGCTTGCCCTGAAGGAAAGGGAGCTTTCCTCGAGACAGGGGGACGGACCCATGCTCAGAGAGGTCGTTACCGAGGAGGAGATCTCGGAGATCATCTCCAAATGGACCGGCATCCCCCTTTCCAGGCTGGTGGAGGGTGAAAGGGAGAAGATACTCAAGCTGGATGAAAAGCTCCACGAGAGGGTGGTCGGGCAGGATGAGGCGATAGGTCTGGTGACCAACGCCATCGTAAGGGCAAGGTCCGGCATAAAGGACCCCAGGAGGCCTATAGGGTCCTTCCTGTTCCTTGGCCCTACAGGTGTCGGCAAGACAGAGCTTGGTAAGGCCCTCGCAGAGGCTCTTTTCGACTCGGAGGACAATATCATAAGGGTTGACATGAGCGAGTATATGGAGAAGTTCTCGACCTCGAGATTGATAGGGGCCCCACCCGGTTACGTCGGATACGAGGAGGGGGGCCAGCTCACCGAGGCTGTCCGCAGGAAGCCTTATTCGGTGATACTGCTGGACGAGATAGAGAAGGCGCACCCGGAGGTCTTCAACATCCTGCTGCAGGTCCTGGACGACGGCAGGATAACCGACAACAAGGGCAGGGTCGTGGATTTCAAGAACACCATACTGATAATGACCTCGAACATGGGGTCCTCCTATATGATCGAGGGTATCGATGCCGATGGAACATTCATGGCTGGAGTTGCAGGTTCGGTGATGGAGCAGCTGAAGCAGTATTTCAGGCCCGAGTTCCTCAATCGTCTTGACGAAACAATACTGTTCAAGCCGCTGATCATGGAAGATATTCTGAACATCGTTGACATTCAGATGACGGACATGAACAGAAGGCTGAAGGACAGGAGGATACAGGTAGAGATAAGCCACGAATGCAGAGCCCATCTTGCACAGAAAGGCTTCGATCCGATATACGGGGCAAGACCATTGAAGCGGGTGATACAGAAGGACATCGAGACCGGGCTCGGCTATCGAATGATAAAGGGTGAGATCGGTGAAGGTTCCAGGGTGCTTGTCGATTATCGCAACGGTGAACTGACATTCAGTTCGACATCCTCTGAACCTCCGGAGATCGATTGAGGTACCGGTCGTGGAACCCCTTCCGCTTCATTTTCCTGATGTAGAGCTGCACCCACAGGAAAGCAGCCGCGGCACCGATCGTGTTACCAACCAGTATCCCTATCCAGACCCCAATCAGACCGAGGTCGAGGATGACCCCGACCAGATATGCGAAGGCGAGTGCGAAAATGATGGTCCGAAAGAGGGTTACTATCAGGGAATTGAAGCCTTTTCCTATTGCCTGGAAAAATGCGCCGGAGAGCATACCGAAACCCGCTGTAAAGCTCATGATGACGAACATTCTCAGGAAGATCACCAGATCCGGTCGTATATCGGCGGTGCTCTCGGCCCATGTGAAAATATATGCGATGTAGGGGGCAAAGATGAATATCGGTATGGAGATTATCATCTCGAAGATCAACCCGTAGCGAATGGAATGATAGAGGGCCAGTTTCATTTTTTTGAGGGACATCATACCGTATGCTGCTCCTGCGACCGGAACCAGTGCGCTTGCTATCCCCATCAATGGCAGGATCGATACCATGTTGACCCGCCAACCCGTCTGGAAGATGGCCACCCCATCGATCCCGCCCACGGAGGCCACGATCACCATCAGAAAGAACATCTGTGTGGCCATGGACATCTGCTGCAGGGAGGCAGGAAGACCCACCCTCATGATGTCCTTGATTATCATCCATTTGAACCTGAAATTCTTGAGATCGAAGCTGACATAGGTGTTCTTGCTCAGGAAGAGCCAGTAAAAGAGCAGCAGTGCGGTAACGAGAAATGAGACCATCGTTGCCCAGGCAGCTCCGGGCACACCCATGTCAAAGGTGTATATGAATATCGGATCGAGTACTATGTTCAGGACCGACCCCAGTATCATCGCATACATCGCCCTTTTCGTGTCTCCCTCCGCTCTCAGAATGGCGTTGGCATTGTTTGCAAAGAAGATTATGACGGATCCCCCCACGATCACCCTTCCGTAACCAACGGCCATCTGTGTCGCATCCCCGGCTCCCATTATATCGAACACCCATGGAAGAAGCAGAAGAACCGGAACCGTGAACAGCAAAGAAAGGATCAACATCATTATGATCACATGTTCTGCAACGTTATCCGCACCTTTCTTGTCTCTGGCACCTATCCTCCGTGAGATCGCCGCTCCTCCGCCTATCCCCAGTCCGGCACCGAGCGCCATTATCATCAGGAAGAATGGAAAGAAGAAACCCACCGCTGCCAGTGCTTCCGTTCCGAGGCCCGACACCCAGATGGTATCGGCAAGGTTGTAGATCGTCTGAACGCTCATGGCAACGATCATGGGGATCGAAAGCTTCAAGATGGCCTTTTGGGTGTTTCCCAGAAGCGTCTTAACCCCCTTCGTGGTCTCCTTGGACCCATCTTTGCTGCCATCGAGTGCCTTGGTACTCATTGCTCACACTCCGGTTTTTCTTCTCTGTGTTGAAGACGCTCCTCTATCCTTGAAAGGTAGTCGAGGAAGAGCTTCTTCTCGGCCGCATTGAAATCCCCGAGCACGAACGCCACCCAGTCTTCCCGGACCCGGGCCAGGAGCGGTTTCAGATCGAGGGCTTTCCGTGTCAAGAAGACCTTGAAGGCCCTCCGGTCTTCAGTGCTCTGCTCCCTTTTGACATATCCCAGGGTCTCGAGCTTGGATATCGCCCTTGTCGTCGTGGCCTTGTCCACGAGCATGTGATCCGTGATCTCGCTCTCGGTGAGCCCGTCCTGGCTGTACAGATAGAAAAGGAAACCGTAGGTCGGACCTCCGATGCCGTACGATTCAAGCTTATCGGACATGTATCTCCTGGTATGTTTGTTGATGTGGGCAAGCAATCGGCCGATCGAATGAGGACCGCACTCGCCGTTGGACTTTCCCGTGGACATGAGGGGGGTGAGGGTAAAATGATATAAATAGTTGCGGGCGCAACCATGTCTCTCTTACGTAACACCCCCAAAGTATTTTAAAAATGGAGACTATTGCCCGGACGTAATTCTGTTCCTGTGGGGGTGCCATTGAAATGGGGGCCATCGGCAAGGAGGAGAATCTCGAAGAGGTTCTCGCACCGGTATCGGATGTTTTCTCCGTTCTCACGGATATCAATCTTGCTCATAGCTGGGGTCAGACCCCGATAGGGTCAATGAGGTTTCCGCAGGATGTCAGGATGAAGATCGGCCAGACGGTCATATTGTCCCCCAAAGGCATGAAGGAGGAATGCCAGTTCAAGATCAAGGTCATTCATTTCGAGGGGTTCATCGAGATGGACGTCATCGAGGGGCCGCTCTTCGGAACATTGAGGTTCAACGTAGAACCGCGCCCTTACGGAACCCTTCTATCCGCCGTCCTGGATTACCGGATAGAGAGAATGGGTTTCAACCTGAAATGGAAGGTCTCCGAGAGGAAGAAGTATCACTCGATGATGTCATCGATACTTTCCAATGTGAAGAACTTTTCCGAGATGAAGGCAGGCATGTGAACCTCCCCTCAGGCCGGCATGGAAGCAATCTTGTTCTTTAGCAGTTCCTCGAACTCCGATATCAGTCTCTGCAGTTCCTCTTCACCCCTTGCCTCGGCGGTGATCCGTATCATGGGGGAGGTGTTCGAACAGCGTATGAGCACCCACCCTTTATCGGTATCCACCCTTATGCC
The DNA here is from genome assembly GCA_016929175.1 of Thermoplasmatota archaeon. Lineage (GTDB taxonomy): Archaea > Thermoplasmatota > Penumbrarchaeia > Penumbrarchaeales > Penumbrarchaeaceae > JAFGLL01. The sequence goes on from JAFGJI010000253.1 coordinate 4,797, forward strand.
GTCCTGCTCGTTGATCCGGTCGAACCTTTTACGAAGGTCCAGCCTCAGAGATCCGATCACATCGAACTTGATATCGTCCGGACATGGGAATGCTTTCGACAGGCTCGGATACTGGGGGATCTCGTCCGCAAGGTCGGAAAGCCTTCTTCCATCAAGAGATAGGATCCTGAGCAGCTCGAGTGGGGCGACTATAGCATCATCGAACAGCACATGTTCCGGGACTATCAGATGACCGGACCTTTCCACACCGAAGATCGCTTTCGTTCTCTTTGCCTCAAGTGTCAGGAAGGTATGGCCGACCTTGATCCGCTTCACTTCCGCGCCCATCGGGGTCAGGACATCCTCTATGGCCATGGATGATTCCACGTTGGCCAGGACAACCCCCCCTCCCTTCCTTTTTACCAGGTCACTCGAGATGATGATCCCGAGCCTATCCGTCGTCATGAACCTGCCTTTATCATCGACGACAACGGCCCGGTCCCCGTCACCGTCGAAGGCGATCCCGAATTCCAGGCCTCCCTTCATGACGGCATCCCTGAGCTCCCCGAGGTTCTCGGGTCTGGGTTCTGACGGTCTGTTGCGAAACATAGGGTCCACATCACAATTGATGAGTTCCACCTCAGCGCCGGATGCGGTGAGGACGAACGGGGCCGAAAGGCACATGGCCCCACCTCCGCAGTCAATTGCGATCCCGAACCTCCTGTTCTTCAAGCAGGGACCGTAACTCTCCTTCCAGAACGAAACATATTCCTCGAGGTAGCTTTTCTCGGCATACGTTCCGGTATCCTTCCAGTCTGCGGTGAAAAAGTCCTTTTTCAGAACGATGTCCCTCACTGCCTCTATATGCTCGGAGGGAAAACCCACACCGTCCCCGAAGTAGATCTTCAAACCGTTCCATTCGGGCTCCAGATGAGAGGCTGTAATATAACAGGATACATCGAGACCTTCCTTCCAGCCGGCGAACATGGCCACGCCGAAGCCGCACTTTCCGGCGGAAATGACATCCATTCCGCATGAGAGGAGCCCAGCGGCAAGGGCTCCATGGAATGTCTCCGAGGTCGCTCTCACATCGTAACCGATGGAGATCCTCCCCATTCCAAGGTCCCTTTTCATGAGGGTTCCAAGCCCCCTTCCGATATCCAGGCATGTCTGGACATCGAGGTCCCGGTTCCATATCCCTCTAATATCGTAAGCCCTGAATATCTGCTCCATTCTATTCCAACCAGGGGACCATGATATCCAGATATTTCATAGCTTTGGTCGCTTTGGAGGCCTGCCCTGACAGGGATGATTTGAAATAGATAGTCCCATTATTTCGACCCATGACAGACAATTATCCGGTCCTTCAGGTTGCCCTTGACCTCATTCAGCTCAAGAGGGCGGTCCAGATCGCCCGTGAGGCGTTCGAAGGGGGTGCTGACTGGCTTGAGGCAGGTACTCCATTGATAAAGAGCGAAGGAATGGACGCGGTCCGGAAGCTTCGTGACGAATTCCCGGGAAAGGAGATAGTGGCCGACCTGAAGACCATGGACACCGGAGGTTTCGAGACGGAGCTTGCAGCCAGGTCCGGGGCCACCATCAACACGATCATGGGCGTTGCCGACGACGGCACCATCATGGAGGCCGTGAGGTCCGGGAGAAAATACGGGTGCAGAATAATGGTAGACCTGTTGGGGGTCGATGACAAAAAAAAGAGAGTTAAGGAACTGGAGGGGATGGGAGTGGACCTTCTCTGCATGCATGTTTCCATAGACGACCAGATGATGGGCAGGAAGTTCACGGGAGAGCTGAAGGAACTTGCACAGGCTACAAACCTACCCATCGCGGTGGCCGGTGGAATAACTTCAGAAACGGTATCTGCGTTCATAGAAGCTGGAGCATCCGTGATCATTGTTGGGGGGGCCATCACAAAAAGTGCCAAGGTGACCGATGCAACGAAGGAGATCAGGAAAGCAATATCGACCTTGAGGTCCGTTCCGTCGATGTTCTACCACAGGTACTCGGATGAAGAGGGCATAAGAAAAGCTTTGATGGAAGTATCGTCCCCCAACGTGGCGGATGCGATGCATAAAAAAGGGGCAATGGTAGGTATCAGACCGATAAAGCCGGGATTGAAATGCGTTGGCCCGGCCTTCACCTGCCGGACCATAGACGGTGACTGGGCGAAAACGGTGGAGGCCATTGAAAAAGCGAGACCGGGAGACGTTCTTATTTTGGACGCGGGTTCAAGACATGTCTCACCCTGGGGTGAGCTGGCCACCTGGTCCTGCAGGATGAGGGGTATCTCCGGCGTCGTACTCGACGGGGCCGCCAGGGACGTTGATGATATAATGAAGATGGACTTTCCCGTATTCTCAAGGAGCATCGCCCCGAATGCCGGGGAGCCCAAGGGTTTCGGCGAACTTCAGGTCGAGATCGAATGCGGCGGTCTCTCGGTGAGACCCGGGGACTGGGTGATCGCCGATGATTCCGGCGTGGTGGTGATACCCAGAGAAAGGGCAGTGGAGATTGCTAACAGGGCCCTGGATGTCAAGGAGAGAGAGAACAGGATCAGGGAGGAGATCCAGAGAGGCTCCACCCTATCGGAGGTCCTGGAGCTGGAGAAATGGGAGAAGAACCAGTAGCTCATTCGGACCTCAGGACCTGCTGAAGCGAATCGGCCATCAGGTCTATGGAGCCAACGGTGACATGGGGCATCACAACGAACCTCAGAGCCGGTGGATCACACACCTTTGAGATGTAGAACCCCTTCTTGACCATCCTCTTCTGCACCTGTTCGGGATGTGGATGATGGAAGGCGATCAGGTTCATGACAGGCTCCATCACCTTGGTCAACCCCAGCTCCTCCATACGCTTCCCCAGGTATCTCGTGTTCTCCATGCACCTTCTGACCAGATCGCAGTACCCTTCGCGACCCAGGTGCTTCATAAGGGCAAAAGCCGAAGCAACGGCACCCGAGTTCCTGGTCCCTGCAAGTGTGTATGCCTTTGGACTTGTCAGATAGGGAGACTCTACGGCCATATCCATGAACGGATGCTTTTCCCGGAACAGGAGGCAACCCGCCGGTATCGTGGACCACCCCATCTTGTGAGGGTCAACACATATGGAGCTGACCCCCTCCACCCTGAGATCCCACGGTCCGACCCTGTCATCCGTCATTCCCATATCCTCCAGAAAAGGGAGGACGAAACCCCCGAAGGCGGAATCCACATGCAGGCGGACCCCGTCGGCAAGGTCCGATATCTCTTTTATCGGATCGACCGCCCCCAGCTCCGTGGTTCCCGCGACCCCGATGACCAATGCGGTGTCTTTGTCGATCTTTGATTCCAGTTCTCCAAGGTCCATCCTGAAGTTCTCATCCAGTCCCACAGGGACAGGGTCCATCTCAAGCAGCTGGACGGCCTTGAGGATGGAGAAGTGCACGGACCCTGGAAAGATGACCTTCCTTCCGGATGCCCTTTTCTTTGCGATGTACATCGCAGTGATATTGGCTTCCGTACCACCGGACAGTACATAGCCCGTTGCATCTGGAAGGTTCAGGAGACTACCCAGCATCGATATGACCTCCTTCTCCATCTCCAACGTTCCTAGGCACAGACCCGGGTTCCCGAGATTGGATTCCAGAAATCTCTGATGGACCTCTCGTGCATACTCATGGGGGGAGGTGCACATGGACCCGAAGACCGATCCCGAGGAAAAACCTACGTTCATATCCTCGAATCGCGCCAGAAGGGCGTCGACCTCCGACCTTGAAAGGCCTTTCCTTTCCATCTACACCACTTCTGCCTCAAGCGTGGGAATGTGATATAACATCTGCTGCAAGAGCCCTGATGCGATATATTATCTCCTGCTGAAAAATATCACAAAAATGTTATATATGATACGTGGCCCTGATGAGGCTTGTATCATCTGGAGGCATTCCGGATTGCTGGTAAGGAGGAACAGGGCAAGATCCTCTGAGGTCTCCAAGACAGAGAGGATCGCTGATATCTTCATGAAGCATCCCCTTGACCGCATATCGCCCAAGGAGATCTCCAGAGAACTGAATATGGATATCCAGCTCGTGACGTCCATTGTGAACCGGCTGAGGTCCGAAGGGTTGATCGAGAGGGTCAGCAGGGGGAAGTACCGGCTCAGGATGGAGCAGACCATAGCGGATGAGGTCATCCTCAGAGTGTCAGAGGATTACCTTGAGATGTCAAGCGAGGTCCTTCCCGCGATCCGGACAAGGCTTGAACATCAGCTCTCAGCCCGGGAAGGAAAGCCTCTCGACCGGATGGTCCGCATGTACGCTGAGGTGAAGAAGTTCGGCGGTGATTTGATGGCAAGGAACCTGTTGAGGCTTGCCGCGAGCAAGAGCGTGGAGCCCGAGGGGGTGAAGGTACTGATAAGTGCGGTCGGAGACCGGGCTCTTCACAGCTCCGATCAGGTGTCGTCCTCAGAGGTGAGGGGGGGTCCATCCAAATGACCGGAAGGAAGGCCACATATATCCCCGGTATGGATGAGCTGATGAATGGGGGTTTCCCCGAGGGGACGATAAATCTGATAACGGGACCTCCCGGAAGTGCAAAATCTCTTTTCGGGATCGAATACATCCACAATGGTGCAAGGTTCGACAACGAGCCTGGTATGCTGATATCATTGGAGGAGAGCAGGGATTCGATGATCAGGGCGGCGAGGAGCTTTGACCTGGATCTTCGAAGCCTCGAGAAGGAAGACAGAATATACCTGATAGACCTCGGCAGGATGAGGGTGGAATGTTCGGCATCAGAGGAGCTCGAGTGGGGTCTTGCAAGCTTCGATACCTTGAAGAACCTCATCCAGAACCAGATCACCTTGAGCGGTGCAAAGAGGCTCGTTCTCGATTCAGTAACGGCGATGGCGATATACTATAGTTCGTCGGAGCTATTTCGAAGGGAGTTGCTCAAATTTTCAAGGTTCCTCAGGGATGCTGGCATCACCACCATACTGATATCGGAGGCCGATATCGGAGCCTGCCCCGGATACGGCATCGAGGGGTTCGTCGCCGATTCGATGATAGAGATGGATTACATGGTCACGGCCGGTGAGTATCATCGGACACTGACGGTCAGGAAGATGAGGTTCACGAAACACGATCCATTGAAGCATCCCTTCCTGATAATGGAGAATGGTATCGAAGTATCCCCTGACGAGGTCATGGATTGAACGGGAGTTGGATCAATTGAACGATGTCGATCTTTACGGGAACCTGATAACCGAATTCATCGGGAAGATGACCTCTCCGGAGCTCGGACAGTTCAGAATGGAGGTCTCCACCTTCCGGATAATACTCGAAAGAGCTCGTGTCCGGAACACCAAGCTCATCAAATTCGCCATAACCGAGAACGGAAAGGTCGTGAACGACCTTGATGATGAGCCAGAATCCATCATCGCCCTCGGGACGTTCCTCAGAATGTCCGTGGAATTCATATCTTCCCTGATCGGAGAGGAGCTTGCCCGCGATATCATATTGAGGAACCTCAAGGGAAGCGTCAAGGAACTCTGCGAGCCGATGAGGGGGAGGCAGCTGTTGATGGATCACCTCCCGGACCCCTTCAACCTGCTGGTCGAAGAGACGCTCGTATCCTCGGGGGTAAAGAACGACCATGAGGAGATCCTTGGTCTTTTCGAGGATGTTTTCCAGTCTTATCTGAAGGAACTCTCTGGTCTTACCGATCTGTCAGCCTTTAAGCTCAAATTGAGCATTCTCCGGGAAAAGTACAGGCTTTTGAGGCACGTTTCCGTCACGAAGAACAATACAATGGACCTCGACAGGGACATCTGGGCAGCCGCCTCCGATGAGGAGGTAAGGGATTCTCTGGTTGCCGCCTTCAATTCCATGGTCGGTCTCTCCACGTTCCTGCTGGGCAAGGAGGAAGCTGTGAGAAAAGCTTCCAGGATCTATCACTATTATTTCGAAGGAAAGGAGGAGCTCATCGATAGATATGACATGGAGGACCTCATCCTCGAAGGGGCCCTTCACAAGAGGATCTCAACAGGCTTCCCTCCTCTGGATGACAGGATGGACGGCGGCATCACCAAGGGATCATCGGTCCTTTTCATCTCGCCCTCCGGTATCGAGAGGGATATCTTCATATCCCAG
>JAFGJI010000029.1 GCA_016929175.1 Thermoplasmatota archaeon
GTATTTCCTGCCTGGTCATTCACCCGGAACCATACGTAGTTGTCATCCGACTCCACAAGGTTCGTGATCACAGCTGACACCGCATAGCGATAGTGAACCCCGTCCTGCTCCTCGCCCAATATACTGTAACCGGGCCTCTTCCACTCCGCCTGGTCCCTTGCAGACTCCGTCATCGAACCAGTTACCGCATACTCCAACGTGGAGAACCTGATATGCGGCCCATCGGGATCGAGGACCACATCGTCCACATTGAACACCACCCGGACATCGTTGGTGCTGAACCAGTTTCCCCCGAGATAACTCGATGTCACCGAAGAGAACCGTATCATTCCTGTGTCCTTGACGAACATGGTCGTTCCCTTCTCACCTGGATTGCCCACCTTATCAACACCCCACACCGACAGGTAGTATACCCCATCCGCACCGAGAGCGAACTCCGCCATCAGGTCCGGTGTAGAATTGAAATAACTGTAACCGCCGGGTCCATCCAGAAGATATTCATAATGGTCGATGCCACTGTCCGGATCGAAGGCAGGGTCCCAGGATGCCCATATCTGATAGTCATTGTCCCATCTGCCCTCTGGATCATACTCGGAATCGGCATGGATCGCAAGGTTCTGCGGAGCCTCCGGACCGTCAAGATCGAATATCACAATGAATTCCGGGACCAGGGAGCGGTCCTCGTATTTCGCTGCAAATTCTGGTCGGATCACGATCTTCAACGAGAACGAGAAACGGCCCGATTCCACGTTCGTCGGGATGGTGAAATAGATATCCTTTCCGGCCGAGGTATGGTTCTCGAACACCCTGCCGTATGAATCTATCACCCGAAGGAAGAACTTGTCGTCCAGTGGGGATACATCCGTCCCGGAATGGACCACCCTCATATTGGTCAAGACAAGAGGGGGTCCGCTCGAGATCGATGCACCTCTTGTTACAGTTTCCTCTTCCTGAAGGACGGTCATGTCGAGCTTGTCAAAACCAAGACCGAACTCAACGTGGAGCCAATCCATTTTACTCAACCCATTCTCGAACTTCGCTGTCCTTATCATCGCATTTACATCAAAATCCCTGTCGGTCAGGAAGCTGGTGGTGATCCGGATCGAGAAATAGACCTCGGCATTTTTGAAATCGTTCACGACGAAACGAGATCTATCAGGCAGGATCTCGATCCCTCCTCCGTACGATTCATATATGAAATATGTGTTGTTGCCAAGGGAATAGGCGAATGAATATACCAGACCTGTATATTCTTTCTTTAATTTGAAATCTATTCTTATCTCGTTCACCATCATAACATTGAAGGAATTATTGTAGGAAACCTTGAATGTGAAAACGCCATCCCCTATCTTTCCATTGCTTGGTTCGTATCGGTTTCCTCCGACTTCGGGCGTTAGAATATCGTGGTCCACTCCCTCACCGTCAAGCAGTTCGATGTTCTTGATAACACCGGAAACTGGAGAGGACAGGAATACGAATACGGCTCCCGTGCCGTATCCAGCGTATGCTCCTATGATGATATCGGGGTAACCATCCAAATCGAAATCATTTGAAAGGAGGGACCGGCCATAGGCATATGCCAGTTGCCAATTGATATCTCCAAGAACCGTAAAATCCGCATGGTCGATCGATGTGATGCCGCTCCAGTCACCATCTCCGTAGAATAAATGTGCACCCCCGGCATAGGTTGTTGAGGAACCCTTTGTATCGCCCCCCAGAATATCGAGATAGCCATCCTTGTCAAAATCATCGATATGGGAATGACAGATCCCATCTATCACATGCTTGTTGCCGATCGAGGCTATATCGATCCTTGATGTCCAGTTACTTCCTCCGAGATGGTCAAGTGTTCCGTCTCCCCATATGATCATGGTTTTTTGTGGAGAGCCGTAAACATAACTGTGGCTAACGATTATATCGTTCTCGCCATCATTGTCCATGTCAGCGATCCTTGGATGGAATCCAAAATAATCATAGGAAGTGGGAGAGTAGATCCAGTGATGTTTCGGACGGGAGGCGTTCTTTTCGAACATATCGATCATGGTCATGTTCTTCCAGAAAAGTGATCGTGCCCCCCCTTCGATGATATGGAGCGCACCGGCATAATAATTGTAAGTGGGTGAGGATATGCTTGAATAATAGTATTCCTGGTGCGATCCGATCAGAATTTCATCACGCCCATCATTGTTAAGATCACCTGAAATTGTTTCCCCGTACCCCAGATAAATGTATTCGTAATAAGAGGTGCTGGAGATATCGTCAAGGTCCCTATTTTTTCCTAGGATCGAGACATCATACTCCCCAAGGTTGCAATTATAAGTGGGATTCCAGGATGTGCGTCCCCACCATATATACATCTTACCATAGTATAGATAGTAAGGGGATGTTATCGAAGTTGCGAAATCGGTATCAAACAGGATGACCTCGCTTATACCGTCTCCGTCCACATCTCCCGAACCGATGGAAAAAGATAGGCCTCTTGTAGTATAAGGATCGGTTTCTCCTATGAAAACCACATCTGCCGTGTTTGCCACGTTGTAGGTTGCCTGGTCCGGCCAGTCCGAGTTGCCGAAGAAAAGGTATGCCTTTCCATCTCCACTATTGCTGGCACGAGCTCCCAGTATGATATCATCGACACCATCATTGTTGAAATCATTCACTTCAATTTCTGAACCCAAAGTGGCGGTTCCTGTTACCGTGAGGGTGATATTGGCAACGGACCCATAGCTCGTTGAACGGGTATTCTTCATACCATAATATACATATACAACCCCTGCTCCGCCCGTTTTTTCCCTGGAAGCTATTATCATATCATTGTAACCATCATTGTTGATATCGGCGGTCGCAGAGCTCCAACCAAGGAATTCGCCGCTATCGGTGCCAAGATATGTCATATCAGCCGTGTTCTCGACACCAAGTTTAACCTCCCCGCTCATCCTCTTTCCTGCCGCTATAGGTGCCAGAGGTCCTTCTCCTCCCTCCGCTCCGGCAGATAGGAACGATATACCGGCGAACGCCGAGAAGATCGTCAGACAGACGACGATGCCGCTTATGGTCTTATTCCAGAAAAATGATTGCTTTTCCCTCATTCTTTTACCCCCATCAGGATATTCCAAAGGATCAATATTTCAGATTATTATTCAACTTGAGATAACCATATATAAGCCTTGTTGTCCAAATTATTCATACTAATAAATGGTTATTGTAGAATACGCAATGATCACAATGAAAATCCCAAGGCCCGATCAAATGAGAGGTGATCGTTGTCCGTCCAAATTAGACATGTGCATCTGTCATTTTTCATGAACATCGGCACCCGATGACCGGAAACATTTTTGTATGGATCAGCGTTAAGACAGATCGTTAAAGTAATGTGGTCTCCAAAAGAAGGTGTGTGGGCCCTTGGGAAAAACGAAGATCAGCATAGTTATACCTGTCTATAACGAAGAGGGCAACGTTCATGCTCTTTACAAGAGGGTCTCAGAGGAGATCTCCAGACTGACCTCGTGTTACGAGATCTTGTTCGTGGATGATGGAAGCAGGGACCGGACATTAAGGATGCTTCGAGATATTGCCCGTAAAGATGATAAGGTGACGGTGGTGACATTCTACCGCAACTTCGGGAAATCGAATGCCCTCAATGCAGGCTTTCAGGTTGTCAAGGGAGACATCGTTATCACCATGGACGGGGACCTGCAGGACGATCCCTCGGAATTCTCAAGCTTCCTGAAGAAGCTGGATGAAGGCCACGAC
>JAFGJI010000254.1 GCA_016929175.1 Thermoplasmatota archaeon
ATACCCTTGTATATGACATGGAGCCGTTCCATGCACTGTCAGAATGCAGTGCTATATTTTTCTTTTTCCGAAATGTTCATATGATCTCCGGAAGAAGATGCGGATGTCCAAGATCCGTTCATGACACAACATTTATACCGTATCTCTCCATACAACCCCCCGCCAGGGCTCCCCCGGCAGAAAGGTATTATCGTTCATCAGAAACAGGGTGATCCGATGTCCAGGAAAAAGAACATGGTATCAATGGATGGGAATACAGCCGCGGCGCATGTGGCCTACGCTTTTTCGGATGCTGCAGCGATTTATCCGATAACCCCTTCCTCTCCCATGGGAGAGGTTGCGGATGCATGGGCCGCACACGGAAGGAAGAATATCTTCGGTCAGGTAATGAAGATAGTGGAGATGCAGTCGGAAGCGGGTGCTTCAGGTGCGGTGCACGGCTCGCTCTCCGCCGGGGCCTATACCACCACCTTCACGGCATCCCAGGGGCTTCTTCTCATGCTGCCCAACATGTACAAGATCGCGGGCGAGCTCATGCCAGCCGTCTTCCATGTGTCGGCCAGGGCCGTAGCAGGACAGGCCCTGTCGATATTCGGCGATCATCAGGACGTCATGGCGGCAAGGGCAACCGGTTTTGCCCAGCTCTGCTCCGGTTCCGTCCAGGAGGTGATGGACCTTGCACTTGTTGCCCATCTCTCCACCGTAAGGTCACAGGTACCGTTCATAGCCTTCTTCGACGGTTTCAGGACCTCCCACGAGATCCAGAAGATAGACGTTCTGGAATATGAACAGATGAAGAAGCTCGTGGATTGGAAGGCCATGGAACTGCACCGCAGGAGAGCCCTGAATCCCGAGCACCCCCACCTCCGGGGGACCGCCCAGAACCCGGACATATACTTCCAGGTGAACGAGGCCGGGAACAGATACTACCTTGCCGTTCCAGATATTGTTGAAGAAGAAATGAAAAAGGTCTTTGAACTAACCGGGAGAATGTATAACCTCTTCGACTACTACGGTGCGGAGGATGCAGAGAACATCATTATTTTGATGGGCTCCGGAACGCAGGCAGCGGAGGAGACCGTGGACCATCTCAATTCCATGGGGAAGAAGGTGGGTATGATCAAGGTGAGATTGTACAGACCTTTCTCTGCAAAGCATTTCCTGAAGGCACTTCCAAAGACGGTGAAGAGGATCGCCGTCCTTGACAGGACGAAGGAGAACGGTGCCTTCGGAGAGCCGCTCTATCTCGATGTCATGTCCGTGCTGAAGGATGCCGGGAGGGACATCTCCGTGGTGGGTGGAAGGTACGGTCTCGGGTCGAAGGATCTCACACCCACCATGGTCAATGCCGTATTCGATAACCTCGTCCTGCAAGAGCCCAAGAACCATTTCACCGTGGGAATAGTGGATGACGTGACACTGACCTCACTCCCAATTCTAAAGGAGATAGATGCGTCCCCCAAGGGGACGGTGAGGTGCAAGTTCTGGGGTATTGGCGGGGACGGTACGGTAGGCGCCAACAAGGATGCCATCAAGATCATAGGTGATAACACAGACAAGTATGCACAGGGATATTTTGCCTACGATTCCAAGAAATCGGGCGGGGTTACGATATCTCACCTGAGATTCGGTGATGTCCCGATAAAATCGACGTATCTCATTGACGTGGCCGATTACATAGCATGCCACCAACCCTCATACGTCACCAGATATGATCTCATATCGGGGATCAAGAAAGGTGGCACCTTCGTTCTCAATTCTCCATGGACCGTTTCGGAGATGGAGGAGAAACTGCCCGGCCGCCTCAAGAGGACCATTGCAGGAAATAATGTGAGGTTCTACAATATCGACGCTCTTGCCATAGCACAGGAGGTAGGTCTCGGAGAGAGGATAAATATGATCATGCAGACCGCGTTCTTCCAGCTCTCTCATGTTCTCCCTGTCGATGAAGCGGTCAAGCTTCTGAAGAAGGCAATAGAGAAGACCTACGGTAAGAAGGGCGAGAAGATCGTGAAGATGAACCAGAAGGCAGTGGACCTTGCCCTGGAAGGTGTGGTCGAGATAGAGTACCCTGCCTCATGGGCCGACGCCCCTGATGAACTCCCGGGTTTCGGAACGGGGAGGCCCGATTTCATCCAGAATGTTTGCGATGTCATGAACTCAATGAAAGGGGACATCCTTCCCGTGAGTGCGTTCACACCCGGCGGTTTCTTCCCTCCGGGGACAACAGCCTACGAGAAGAGAGGGGCTGCCGTCAACGTCCCCGAGTGGCAGCCGGAATTCTGTATCCAGTGCAACCAGTGCGCCTTTGTGTGCCCGCACGCGGTCATAAGGCCGTTCCTTCTAAACAAGGAAGAGGCCGGGAAGGCCCCGGAAGGCTACAAGGGGATCAAAGCAATGGGTCCAGGACTGGAGCAGTTCGAGTTCAGGATACAGATCTCGCCGCTTGACTGTACCGGCTGCGGCAACTGCGCCGATATTTGTCCGGCCCCCAAGGGGAAGGCGTTGATAATGAAACCGCTTTCCGAACAGGCTGACGTTCAGGTCCCACTGTGGGATTACATTTCCGGCCTTCCTGTCAGGAATAACATGATGGACAAGTTCACCTTGAAAGGTTCGCAGTTCCAGAAGCCGCTTTTCGAGTTCCACGGCGCTTGCGGAGGATGCGGGGAGACACCTTACATCAAGTTGATAACCCAGCTCTACGGAAGAAGGATGATGGTCGCGAACGCGACCGGCTGCTCCTCCATCTACGGGGGCTCCGCTCCCGCTGTCCCGTGGTGTCTGGATGAGAACGGACACGGTCCCTCCTGGGCGAACTCCCTCTTCGAGGACAATGCGGAGTACGGTTTTGGTATGAACATGGGAATGACCCAGAGGAGGGAGAAGCTCAGAGAGATGGTAAAGGAAGCAATGTCCGGTAGCATCGACAGTGGGCTTTCGGAGCTTTTCCGGAAATGGCTGGACTCATTCAACGACGGTGAAGCATCGAAGGACCTTTCGCTGAAGATCAACGAGAAGATGAAGGATAAGGGGCGCGAGGGTATCCTCTCGCGGATATGGGAGGACCGTGACCTCTTCACGAAGCCCTCGATATGGATATTCGGAGGGGACGGCTGGGCCTATGATATCGGCTACGGCGGTCTGGACCATGTCTTTGCCATGGGCCACGATGTGAACATACTCGTTCTGGATACGGAAGTTTATTCCAACACCGGTGGCCAGTCGTCAAAATCGACACCGATCGGTTCGGTTGCGAAGTTCGCGGAATCCGGGAAGAAGACCAACAAGAAGGACCTTGGGCTCATGGCGATGAACTACGGGAACGTTTACGTGGCATCCGTTGCAATGGGGGCGAACAAGAATCATTACCTGAAGGCCTTGAAGGAAGCGGAATCGTATCCCGGCACATCTCTGATAATTGCCTATGCTCCTTGTATAAACCATGGATTGAAAAGAGGTATGGGGCATACACAGGACGAGGAGAAGAGGGCTGTTGATGCCGGTTACTGGTTCCTTTACCGGTATGATCCGAGACTGAAGGAGCAGGGGAAGAACCCGTTCCAGCTTGATTCCAGGGAGCCTGCAGGGGACCTGAAGGAGTTCCTCATAGGAGAAGTGAGGTACCACACCCTAACACTGTCGTTCCCCGAGGAGGCGGAGAGGCTCCATGGAAAACTTGCCATGTTCCTGAAGGAAAAGTACACCCAGTACAAAAAAATGGCAGAGCCCTGGCAGTGATGTGACGGTTGAAAGCCCCTTTTTTAGGGCTTTCCATCTCGATCTATGACTATGCTCTGTTTCTTCGACAGATCGAAACCCATGGGTATGTCCAGGTTGCCTATTAACGTCCATTCTATCCTGGAACGCCTTCCGGACAGGCTCTCCAGGGCACCGACGACATCTCCCAGGAATCCTTCGGGCTTTTCCCCCTCTTCGAAAAGGTTCCTTGGAATGGGAACTTTGAAGTGGTATTTTCCTTCGGAGTATTCCTTCTCTCCGTCCAGGGGGACCTTCAGATCGAATATCTTATGGGTCCTGGTCTCGGTTCTGGAATGACCCTCTTCATACCGCCTTTCCGTGGTCTTCTCTTCTCCGATGAGACGGATGTGGATACCTCTTGCCTTCGTTGGCTTCTTTAGGGTTAGGATCAGATCTCCCTCGATGACGTCACCCGGTCCGAACCTGAAACGGTCCATCTTCAGCTCTATCTTACCTTTCCAGAAACCTATTCCCATGGTCATCACCATCCTCTCGAAATCAAAGCGGATAGAAATATCTATTGTTTCATATCCGGAATTTCAGGGTTCATATGTCTCCGAGCTCGTATTCCTGGGATATTTCTCCATCCCGACCGTTCTGAACCAGTCGTTCGTCTTGATCAGACCGGTCCTCGGCTCCACCTGCGGTTCCCATCCTGTGAGATCCTTGACGAGCCTGATATCCCGGACACGGGCATATGGTTCGAACCTCGGTTCCGATACGGGATGTGATAATTTCATCGCCCCGATGCAAAAAATGAGCGGCATGGCCAGTATTTTTTTTCTGGCTTTGTGTGAGGGATCTTCCCCCGGGAGGTTGGAATGGTCTGGTAGAGGGGGTCCGGTCATTTCCATATGGAATACCTTGTCATGCTGCAGTTGACGCCGAGGCATTCGTAGTAGCTCTCTTGACTTCTGAGGCTGATATATCTGGCATTGTTCCATATGTCCATGAAGGACGTCTGCGTGATGTCTCCCATGTAATGGTGCTTCTGGCAGCAGCTTAGGACCTTTCCGTCCGAGCGGATGACGGTCTCTATCCACGGATAGCTGCATATACCTCCGTAAGGATTGTTCTCCTCAAGAGAGAAAGGAGCAAATCTGTCGATCGAAAGCGGGAAATCATACCAGTTGTGGTGATCCTCGATGATCTTCGGCCCTATCTTCCTTGGACAGGAGAAACGCACTTTCAGATCATCGGCTTCCTTTTTGGCCAGCTTCAGGAAAAAGGCACATTTTTCCGGGTCCGAGGTCAGGTGCTTGTCGTGGTATTCCCCGAAATCGAGAGCTCCGAACATGACATCATCTATACCAAGCTCGCTGGCGAGCCTTATTATCTTTGGAGCTTCCTGTATGTTGTGCATTCCCAGTGTCACGGCAAATCTCAGGTGGAAACGGTCGTTGGATACCTCCCTCCCGACCTCCACGAACCGCCTCAATTTAGGGATCAGCCTGTTGAAATTCCCCTTCCCCCTTACGCTATCGTATGCAGTATCCGTTCCTCCATCGAAAGAGATGTTGACAAAGACCCCATGACGAGCAAGCAGCTCCATTTTGTTTTCATCAAGGAGGAGGCCATTCGTGAATATCTTGGGCAAAAAGGAGTACTTGGCCGAGGTTCTGATCATTTCCGGGAAGGTCCTGGAAAGCAGGGGTTCTCCGTTGAGGAAGAGATCGACCTCAGCCACATGTTCGAAAAGCTCCTTCTCGATCTTCCGAAAGAGCGAGATGCTCATATCCTCCTTCGATCTCCGCCTTCCCCGATCGCACATCCAGCAGTTCAGGTTGCATCTCTGGGTGGGTTCGACATAGAGCTTTATTGGATAAGATTCAAGCTTCCTCTTTCTAGCACCGAGTTCCTGACGGTTCAGCTGCATGTTCTTTTCCACTACTTCCGTGAAATACGTCATGTTATTCCTCAATAGTATTTCGTCTGGATCGAACGGAGGAAACGCTCCCTGCGGAACGCTCCGGCCAGTGATCCCGTTCTAAACCCGATCCCCGATATCAGTTCCGAGATGAACCCGAGCGGTCCTCCCGTGAATAGTGTGATGATCAGTGATGGGAGGAAAAGCAGGTGATCGCGGGATCTCAATGTAATGAACATCGCATCCTTTACGTTCTTTCCGCTCCCTTGCTCAAGGCTGCGTATGAAGACAGTCCACATGCCCTTCTCGACGTTCTCCCGGAAGAGATCATTGAGACTTACTTGACGGTGCTGGGTCACCAAAACACCACCGAGATCATGCACGAGGAAGCCGTACCTCTTCATCCTTATCTTCAGATGGAGGTCCTCGAGGCCTCTGACATGCCGGTCGTACATACCCGCCTCTATGAGGGCATCTCTCCTGAAAGCGATGTTCCTGCTGTCGATGAGGTCTATCGAACCACCACCTGATAGTCTCTTCCGGAGCCTGTCCTCGGACCTCTGAAGGATCCTTGACCAGAAATTCTTGGAAGAAAGGGAAATACCCCCCTGAACGATATCGTCTCCCTCCTTTATCGGTCCGATCATCCTCTCGATCCAGTCATGTGGCACCTCGCAATCCGTTCCTGTCATCAGGATGATATCCGCATCCGAATCCATTATCCCTCTGTTCTTCAGCGAGCCTGTGGAGAAGAACTCCTCTTTGATGTATCTTACCGTCTTGGACCTCTTGGCATATTTTCTGGCGGTATTCATCACCGTGTTTCCCCTGGAATCGTCAACTATGATGACCTCATTAGCCCGGCAGGTCTGCTGGAGGATGCTCTCCATGGACCTCCCAAAGGTCCTCGATGCATACCTGGCCGGTACCACCACGGAAATTCTCATCTTGTTTTTCTTACGGCTCCGCATACCAATCCAAACCTCCATGACATCCCTGAGACCAGGTCGTAAAGGAAGGTGCTCTTCCTTCCGGTGACCTCCATCACAAGTCCAAGCATATATGAAAGGAACGATCTTATGGTCTGTCGGTTGAAAACGGGATTCAGGGGGTAGCTTTTCCTCAACATCGAATGATATGCTCCCCTGGAGATCAGCTTCCGTGAAGTGGTCCACATCGACATCGGGTTGTGGTGCCCCACGCTCACATTTAAAAGTGCTATGCTGTAACCCTTGTCCATTATCCTTGCCGCAAGCTCCGTATCGTTGAGGTTCTTCAGGGTACTTTTCGTGTAACCGATATCTTTGAGGATATTCTTCGATATGCAGAAGTTCGCTGTGTCTATGGTGCTTGATCCGTTTCGCTCGAAGAACGACCATAGGAACCGATGTTCCTCCTTCTCGACGTTCGTGGACCAGTAATTCCTTTTCAAGGCATGTTTGAAACCCTGCACGGCCGGGACGCTTCCATCGATCACCGGGGCAGACATCCTCTCCACCCATCTTCGTGGAACCTCGCAGTCGCTGTCCGTCATGAGGATTATCTTTCCCCTTGCCGACCTCTCGCCTCTGTTCCTTGCGCTTCCTATACCGGCCTTCTGTTCGTTCAAGTACCTGACCCTGGGGTCCCTTCTGGCGAACTCCCTGATGGTCTGTACGGTACCATCGGTCGAAGAACTATCGACAACGATGACCTCCAGATCGTCGATGGTCTGTTCCAGGACGCTTTCCAGGCATCTTTCGAGTTTTTCTTTTCGGTTCCTTACCGGTATTATCACAGAGAACTGTGGACGTTCTTTATCTTTCATAGGATCCTACCATCGGCCATGGGAGTTATCGTTCGACCTCGTTCCCACTTCACTTAAAAGTATCCGTAAGAGGCCTTTATCGATATTTTAACTTACCTTGCTGGTAGGAGATAGTACCAACTGGTCCATTACCTTCTCGAAGCAACCATTGACCATACCTGGCAATTTCCACCTGTTCTCTCCCGGGTTCAGGAGATGGAGGAAGGTCATCTTCTTGGACATTGATATCATATTCGAGGTGTAATTTGACGGTCTATTGAAAATGAAAGATCTCAATGCTGTTTTAGACATCCATTTCAAGGACATCTCGGAACAGTTCCTGCTGTGGAAGAAGGGCGATGCTGTGAAGCGCTCCTGTAGATCCGAAATTCAGTACCTGTCCTGCGCATGTAAAGGAAATAGTAATACCCGGGAACCGTTATGGTGGTATCGGTCCCGACCGGAAAAAAAAGAAGAATGTTGAAAGAGAGAGTTACCTATGAGTTTTCCCGTAGTATCGGTTATCATTCCGGTGAAGAACGGTGAAAGGACGCTGGAAAAGTGTCTTGATCCGTTAATAGACCAGACCTTCAGGGACTTTGAGATCGTCATTGTGGATAACTGGTCGACGGACGGGACCTTCGATATCATAGAGAGATTCGAGAAGAAGGACCAGCGCGTCAGGTCGGTAAGAGAGGATCGGATAGGACGCGGACCCGCCAGGAACAGAGGGGTCAAAGAGGCTGTCGGCGAGATCATCTGCTGGACGGATGCAGATTGCGTCGTGCCGAAGGATTGGATAGAGAGGATCACGAAACCCATCAGGGAAACGGACCACGATATTGTTCAGGGCAACGAGGAAGCGGTCGCTTCCGGATTCTGGTCCAGGGAAGCCCAGAAGGCCGGTCAGAGGCATATCGGGTCCCATGTCGACGGAGCCACGATCGATCATATCGATACGAAGAACCTTGCATTAAGATCGAGTGTTCTGAAGGAGATTGGTGGATTCGATCAGGAGCTTCTCGCAATGGAGGATTTCGATCTCAAGATCCGATTGAAGAAGAAAGGATACAGCTTCAGGTATCTGAATGACCTTCGTGTGAAACATCATCACAGGGAAGATCTCCGCAGTCTCTACCGGTCCAGGGTCGAACAGGGTTACTGGGCGGGTGTGATATATCTCAGGAACAGGGATTTCTTCGATGCTGAGGAGAAAAAAGACAATACGATTGGGTCAATGTATCCTTCGGATATCGTAAAATTCCCCATTCATCTCGCGTTCTTCCTTCCAAGGAACGGGATCTCGAGCTTTATTTTCGAGGCTGCGACCGGGATCTTCTGGCGCATAGGCAATATCAAGGGAAGACTTGCACACCGGCGGATGAAGAAAGGGGAGTGAGCGATGCCTTCAGACGTTATCGCAACTCTAGCAGACCGCAACTACTCGACCGATCGAAACAGCTCTTCTCGAGCATATATTTCAATTCCGGCCGTTCTGAAGATCATATGCTTTTGGCCCACGGCCTTGATGAAGGGAAAAGGAAATGGTTCACCGACCATCCGTTGCCAATGATCAATTTGCCTGTCGACGGCTGCAGGTTTACGAAGGTCCTGCTGAATCCTTTTGTATACCAAGAGCCTTTTAACCCGGCTGGGGTGTACCTTCATGAAGTCTGAGGAAACGCTTATCGAAAGGGAGTTCAGGGCAAACACCTATGACATAGATTTCGCAGGTGTCCTCTCCAACCAGGTCTACCAGCGGTGGCTGGAGGACCTGAGGACGGATCTTATCCAGGGATACGCGGACATGAAGGAGCTGATGGATGGCGGCTCGGTCCCGGTCCTTGCAAGGACAGAGGTAGATTTCAAGAGACCCGTCTTCCTGCTTGAAAGGATCAAAGGCAAAATGTGGGTGGAGGAACTCCAGGGGGTAAAATGGGCTGTCCGGGCGGAATTCATAAAGGAGGACGGAACCGTCTGCGCAAGGTCCTATCAGTGGGGCGTTTTCCTGGATACAAAGACCCTCAGGCCGGTTCAGGTCCCTGATGTACTTCCAAGGGTCTCTCCTGAAGAAAGCTGAAAGAGTCCCGATATCCGGCTCCTGATGTACCTGCCCTTCCCCCTTCCCTGCTCCCGATCGACCACTATCAGCTCGACCTCGGTCATGTTCCCGAACAATTCCCTGACCTCTTCCATTGTGAAGAAATGGAGGACGATCCCGTTGCCCTTGACGAAAGTGTTCTCCTCGATCTCCTCCCCGGAGCCGTACCTGACATCGTTGACCGACAGGTCCTGGAAGGAGATGCATCCTCCTTCGGCAAGCAAGCGGCGTGCGTTCTCCACCGCGATCTTCCTCTCATCAAGGAGCAAGTTATCAAGGATATGATGGAATAAAATGCAGTCGAAGGTTCCCGGACCGTCTTCCGGCGATAATATGTCACCCTCGCGGACATCCGGGGTGTAACCCCGTGCGGAAATCCTTTTCTTCGCACGGGATATGGCCGTGGGCGATATATCCGTCCCCACCACATCATAACCCATTTCAAGTGCCTGGAGCATCGTGCTCCCCGTTCCGCAGCCGACATCGAGGACGCGGGCGCCCCTGGTCAGCACGGGCAGCGGCAAAAGGGACCCTTTCCAGAATGTTGGGTTCCTGCTGTACCAACGCTCCCATGCCTCTTTCCGGTCCGGCATCATGCTTGCTCAGAGACCGAAGAGGCCCTTAATACCATCGGCAATGAACTGAACGGCAATGGCGCCGAGGAGAAGACCCATGATCCGGGAGAAGATCTTGGTCCCTGTCCGGCCAAGCCTCTTGAATATCCTGTCCGTGTTCCTGAGGACGAAATATGAGAAGAGAAGGACAAGAAGGACGCTGGCGATCACTATCATTATCCCGAGGAACTTGTTCGTCGGGGAATCCGCCACCGCTATCATGACGGTGGTGATGGAGCCGGGTCCGGCCAGAAGAGGTATGCCCAGAGGCACTACCCCGATCTGGTCCTTCTCCAGGTTCTCCTTCTTCTCCTTGGGGTTCAGCTTCGCCTGGGGTGTGTTCCCGCGGACCATCTCCATGGCGATAAGGAAAAGGACGGCTCCCCCGGCCACCCTAAAACCATCCACGGTTATGTTGAGGGCCTCGAATATGAGCTTCCCGAGAAGGGCGAATATTACCAGTATTCCGCCCGCGACAAGGATGGCCTTCTTGATCACCATCCTCTTGTCCTTGAGGCTGTACCCCTGGGTAAGTACAGCATAGTTCGGGACCGCCCCCATAGGGTTGATGATGGCGAATATGGATATGAGCGTCGAGAGCGCGAACTCGAGTATCACGAAATCCCCGTGGATAGGTAGCCTGTATTTAAGGTCATCGGCCCATCGCCTAGTTATTTTAAGCTGGAGCACGATATCCCCCGGAATGAAGATCGAAGGCCGCTCCGATTTCCTGGCAATGATCGCTCTCATGGCGGTTACCATCATCGTTTCACTATCCATATCCGGGTGCCTTGGCGGGGACCCGCCATCGGATCGTGACGGTGACGGGGTCCCCGATGACGAGGACCTTTTCCCCGACGACCCGCTGGAATGGAACGATTCCGACGGCGATGGGATAGGTGATAATGCCGACAGGTTCCCGGACGCACCTGACCTCGGGGTTGGTCTTTCTTACCTGGACGATACCGAAGAAGAAATGATCTGGATGGTCAGGATCTCTGGCAACGAGGACATCGGTGTCATCCTCGTGAACAACACCGGATCGCTGGAGGAGCACATCACTTTACGGACCGATGGGGGATGGGGTGCCCTCGAGGAGACATCCATCACCCTCTCCCCCGGTGAGATGGTACCAGTCATCATCAAGTTCACCGGAGCATCGGAAACCGGACTGACCATTACTGCATTGATCGAAGGGGCTCCTTCCACCATCAATGCAACGATCCGGCTCGAGGCTGTCAGTGACACCACTTCGGGTCCTGTCACCGACAAGGGCGACAAGGTCATCGTGGAATACACACTTCGCGACGTTGAAGGGAACCATCTGGAGACAGGCACACTCCCTGCCACCGCAGGGGAGCGTTACGTTGGCCCCGCTCAGCAGCTGGGGTACATCACGGGTTTCTACATGGGGCTGCTGGGCATGAGGAAACCCGGCATGGGGGGTTTGGGGGCTCCGGGAGAGACGAAGACCATACGCGTTCCTCCCGAACTCGCATATGGAACCGACCCTGAAGCACACGAACTGGGAGGGATGACGCTTCTGTTCACATTGAAATTATTGTCCTCGAGCTAGTACCCACGGGCAAACATCACTAAATAACCCCGATCACCTTAACCATTGTCAGGAGGAGGGCCGGAAATGTACGACAGGTCTGCCAGGGGCGCCAAGTTCCATCTGATCGCCCTTACCCTGTGGGTGGCATCCGCTGCCCTGGTCCCTGCGATCCTGTATATGGCAGATAGCTTTGTCGGCGTCCTCCTCGGTTTCATCATACTCCTGACGGTCCTGGCCGGAATGTACTTGTTCATTGCTGGATCGGTCTATCTGGTCAGGGGACGGAAGGAAGCGGGAAATCATTTTCAGATGATCGCATTCGTCATCCTCCTCATGCTCTCCCTCCTCGTTATCACTGCAGGCTTCCTGAGCAACGGGGCATTTAACTATATTATTGTCGGCATCGGACTGTGGATGTTCTTTGCATCCCTGGTCCTGCCGCATATCAAGCTCGGGCGCTGGGTTGCAGGGTCCATATCCCTGTTGATATTGACCGTTATGTTCTCATACTATCTGTTGATAATGCTGACCAACAGCACGAGTATCAATATGCCCATCTTTCTGAGCCTGTTCGGTTCATATTTCCTCTTCCTCGATGCCTCCGTGCTCATATCGTTCATGAGTATTCGGAAGATGCAGGCACGAACTGAGCTCACGGAAGGGGAGGAAAGTAAGGATATCGGACCTTTCAAGGGTGTGGATGATCCGGAATGGATCGAAAGGGAACTGCGCTCCGGGAGGTCCGGAAAGCTGAAGTTCGGAGCAGCGCAGTCTGATCAAAGGTCGCCGGTACCTGCGACGGATTTCAAGGTGCTGGAATACGAGTTCCCGGGAACCTCCGAAAGTGCCTCAGGATCCGCTGACACGGATTCTTTCAGGGAAATACCATCGGTTGAAAGCAGGTGGACCGCGGTCCCGAAAAGGACGCCTGTTACCGGACGGGCCCTGCGTTTCGAGGAGGCAGTAAGGAGAATGGAGGCGGCCGAGGCCGGGAGAAAGGCCAGGGAAGCTGGCGATAGGTTCACAATCGAAGAAGAAGAGGATATCGACCTCTCCTGGGAGGACCTTTTCATCGATGGTATGAACATGTACGAGGTCCTGCATGTTCCGAGGGAGGCATCATCGATGGAGATCAGAAAAGCGTATCGGAAGATGGCGCTCCTCCATCACCCGGACAAGTTCCGTGATGGCAGCCGGGCGGATGCCGAGGCATCCGCTGCCGAGATGGTAAGGATCAACACTGCCAAACAGATCCTCCTGGACCCTGCAAGGAGGGGTCTGTACGACAGGATGCTCGATAACGTTCACTGATCCTCAGAACCGGCTGCCTGTGAGCCTCTCGTACATCTCACCGTAGAGTCTGGCGATCATGTCTATCTCGCTTTCCGGAAGAGCGGGGATGGGAGGCTCGTCCTTCTTGGCAACGCTGGACTCCCTTGCCTTCATGAGCTCATCGTGGTATCCCGTCCTTCTGTAATACTGTCTCACGACCTCCTTTGAAAGCTCCACGAGGTTCCCCTTCTCGTACTCCACAACGTCCCAGAACCTGTCCTCATCCGCTGTCCCGAACGTATCCAGGAGCATGAGATCTCTGTTATGGTCAAAACCGAACTCCTTCTTGCCATCGACATGTATCAGACCCCGCGGTCTTGCCTGCCGGTCTATGAGCCTGTCCACCTTCATCACGCTCTCGAATATCTTGTCCCACTCTTCCCCGGAGAGCCTTGCAAGTTCCCTTGCCTCCTCTTTGGACAGGGGTCTGTCGACCGCCTCGAGCTTGGTCGTCGCTTCGAAGAGCGGTTCGGGAAGAGGCTCTCCGTACTTCGGTGTATGATCGTGTGGGAATCCCACCTCCTCATTGGATACCTTCCCCTTCCTCATCCTGTCCAGGAGGGAGCCTGCGACATAATATCGTGAGATGAATTCCAGGGGTATGAGAATGGAGGTGGAGCTGCCGTCGATCCGGCTCGGGTCCCTCTCGATCTTCACCCTTTTTACCCTCATCGAGCCCGGTCCCGTCATCTTCAGGAAATGTGAGTTCACGCCCATCTCCCCGGACCTCTCGAACCAGAATGCGGATGTCCTGCAGAGGCTCTCCCCCTTACGCGGGATGAGGGAAGGTATCACCTTGTCGAAGACGGAGATCTTGTCGGTGAAATGGAATTCGAGCTCATCGGACCCCTCCACCTCGTATACCTCTTTCACCTTGCCTACCTGTATCAACCTGATACCATTGCTGATCGACATGGAACGACATCCTCCATGAGAACTGGTAGGCCTTATGCCTATTTATCCTTCTTCCTCCGACCTTTTCCTGTCCTGTCGGCCTTCTCCTTAAGGTCTTTCGGCGGTCCCTTAGCCACCCTGGGTCTCTTCTCGTCCTTTTCTCCCTCGTCGGTAAGGGGTGCGGTCTCGTTTTCGGTCTTGCTCCGGCGGGGTCCGAAAACCTCCTCTCCCCTTTTCTTGAGCTTGCTCGAGAACTCGAAATACTTAAGACCCCTCATCATCGCCTGTCCGATGGGAACGGTAATTGGTATGTAAACGAAGATCCAGTACGGAATGCCGGACCCGCTGGGATTCATGCAGATGGACCCGCAGACATCACCGAGGGCCGCACCTGTCATTGGCCACTGAAGGTCCCACGGCACCGTAACAGTGGCCTGCGGGATCGACCAGATGAAAGAGTAAAGCCATCTGAAGATGAGTATCGCGATGACCATGGAGATTATCGATGCCTTCATCTGCTGCATCATCATGGTGGACTGCATCCCCATGATGTCCTGGTTCTCGGACTGGAGCTTCTCGACAAGGGACTGGTTCCCTGCTTTTGTCGCCGCCCTCACGGTCTTGTTGTACTCGTTCATCAGCCTCTGCTTCTTTGCAAGGTCGATCCAGTCCATCGTGAAATGCCTGACCACGGTGGAGATCGTTATGGTAAGGAAACCCGCGGCGAGCATGGTGAATATGGGATAGTGTCCTCCGAAACCGATCGCGGGGAAGAGGACGACACCCACCCAATCAGATATCTGGTTCCCGAGGTTGCGGTCGAACATGATCAGGAACAGGAAGGCGAATGCGATGACGAATATGAAACCGGAAGGGCCCTGACAGCTCTGCAGAGGATTTGCTGCCGGGGCCGTCTCTGTTTTCTCCGCCATGTGTGTGCCTCCTTTCCTCTTTCTTAAAAGAGGGCCGGGACCGAGATTTGAACTCGGGCGAGGGGATCCACAGTCCCCGATGCTACCAGGCTACACCATCCCGGCCATTTGTGGGATGACCTTACTTCATATCGGTATGATATAAATGGTTTGTTGAATGCCTCACCAGGTCATTCATCTGGTGATCGGAGATATCAGTTCCTTACCACCCAATAAAAGAAAAGGGTCCCCCGGAGGGGACCACAAAAGGAGATCTCGAAACATTCAGGCCGCTTTCGCCTCTTGAGGCTCCTCCTCATCCATCCTGCTCAATATATCCTCCCTGAGCTTCTTCGTCCTCTCGGACTGCTCCCCGGGCTCAACAAGGTCCACCCCGAGCTTCTCGGACATCAGGAGATACATGAGGTTCTCGAATGCCGAGAACGATGCGTTCTCACCATTCCCGGAGGACACGACCATCTTCGGCACTATGTCGATCTTTCCCTGCTCCACCGCCTGTGCGAACCTCTCTATGGACTGCTGGAGCACCTGATACCTCGGACCGCCGTATGCCCTGACCTTCTCCTCGATGGCAATGGCCTGGGCGATACCTATCCTGGCCTCTTTCTCCGCGTTCGCATCGGCCAGGGCCCTGATCTTCCCGGCCTCCTGAAGCGACATCTCCAGGTCCGCTCTGCCCTTGTTCCTCTGGATATCGATGAAGACCATAGATTCGGTGAGGGCCTTCTGCTGCATGGCCAGGGCCTTTGCCTCGTTGAGGTCCTTCTCCTTCATGGCCGCTTCCTGCTGCCTGGCAAAGGTCTCGAGCTGCTCCCTGGCTATCTGTCGGTCCCGGAGCTGGACCAGGATCTGCTCGATCCTGCCGTCGTTCTCCGATGAGGAGGGCGTTCCGATGAGCACCTCCTCGAGCTCGAGGTCGTAATGGAGGAACTTCTCCCTCATATCCTTCGAGGACTTGTCCTGGATCTCGTTGCGCTCCTGAATGAGCTCGATCAGGGTCTTGGTCTGACCTATGTTCTTGAAGTAGGCTGCCACCATGGGGTCAAGGGTCTGGTCAACGAGCTTCTTCACGTCTCCGAACCTCTGTATCACCAGAGGAGCCTTCCTGTAATCAATGTGTATCACCACCGAAAGGGGGAGCTCCGGCTCGAAGGCGTCCTTGGTTATCAGGTCCACGGCGGAGAGGTTCTCGTCGAGTTTGTGGTTCCCGATCTGGTTCTTTATCCACTTCAGGACGATGTTCGTGGTGGGGACCAATATTACCTTTCCCGCGTAGGTGTTGAACGGATACTTGCCGGGCATCAGGGCATCTTTCCAGACACCTTTATGTCCCACATCGACCAGCTCCCCGTGCTTGTAATCCACCCCGGAAGCATCCTCCCCTCTTGAACCGAAGTAGGATACGACGACACCGACGTATCCGACCGGGACAACGGTCTTGGGAATGATCTCCACCGTCGCGAACAGCCTGTTTATGAAATACGTCCCGTCCACGAGCACCTGATACTGCTTTCCCCTCTTACCTCCCCCCATCAGGAACTTCTCGGGATCCTGGAAATTGTCATGGTTCAGCCTGGATTCCGGGATGCTATCCCCCACCTGGGGGGCGATTATCTCCCCGGGCTTGAGCGGGGGGCCATCGTGCGTGGTCACGATCCCGATGTTGTCCGTCTTGCCCTTGATGACTATGGGTTTGAAACCATCCCTTACGGATATGATCTTTGCCATTTTCTTGAAGGTCGAAAGGTCCTCCCTGCCTATGGGCAGGTGATATATCTCATCCTCGAGTATGACCACGAACTGGGCGAGGTTGATGGCATAGGTTCCTTCCCTGATGATACCCCTTTGCGGCCCCCTCTGACCGCCGTTCACAAGGAATCCTCTGACATCCTGGAACTCCTTCCCCTCCACGATGACCTCCCCCAGTGTCTGCTTGGGCTTGAGGGGCTCTCCGTCGCGTGCGAACACGTATCCGATCACCCCCTGGGGAATGGTCACCAGGGGTACCTTGTGCACCCTGTATTTGAGAGGGGACCTGAAATGTATGCCCCCTCTGAGTACCTCCGGCTGATAACCAGCCTCGCCCCGGAGGGCAATTATGCGGTTCTTGAGCGAACCCTTTGCCGACCACTTCATCTCGATCACGGCGCACCTGTTGTTGGGTATGAGTCTGAAACCCGTTATCCACAGGATGAAGGGTCCTACCAGGCATATCCCTGCGATCCCTATCAGCAAAGCTGAAATTACTCCTGACATCTTTCTCTTCACCTCCCTGGACCTTTCGGTCCATTATCTGATTGAAGAGATCGGAATTATAAAGGTATTTTTATATCAAAAAAAATCTTTAAGAACAAAAATTCTGTTATATGTGGATCATTCACCCCAACAAATGATCACAGCTCAATATTGTACAATCTGTCGTCGAGCCGGGGCTCCATCTCCTCTTCCATCTTCTTTACGTTGAGGAACGCCCCTATCGCCACCGCAAGATAGATCAGATATTCCGGAACCCGCAACAGACCGGCCATCCAGCCGTTCATGGTCACATCCGTCTGGAGGTCCTCCATGTCATCTGCATCGTAATCCTCCCTGTCGGGATCGATCCCCTCGATCACATCTCCTGTGAGCGAATAGGTCAGGGCGGCCGCACCGATGGATGTCAGCAGGGACAGTCCCAGAAAGACCCCCAGGAGAGGCCTGCCCCAGTTCTTCGCAGGTTTGTAAAGTATCAGGGCATAACCCACGGCCATCATAATGCCGGGTATTATGCTCAAGAAGGCGATGGTTCGGACGTTCTCGAAGAGGTCCCTGATCTCGTTTCCGCCGATGCCCTCCTCACTCACACCGCTGAGAAGGGACCCCATGGATGCGAATACGGAGACCACGGCAAGGACCATGGTCACAAGGTAGGCAATAATGATGATCACCAGCGAGATAATAAGGAGCGTCCTGTGAGGTTTTTCGATCGCATTCGCACCGAGAAGCATCATTATGAAAGCCGAGATCCCCAGACCCAGGGTCCCAAGACCGAGGATGGAGTTGATGCAGATGACCGGTGCCGCCAGAAGTGACAGTATCATGCAGGTGATCGCGCCCAGGAGAAGACCGAGTCCGGTCCTTGTCTGTTTCAGCTTCTTCCTTTTCTCTTCCCGGGCCCTGTCTGCTTCCTGCTTGCCGGATGTTCCGTAATAACTCTGGCCGTATTGATGATCATTTTGTCCGTATTGATAACCTGGCCAATTCCCCTCTCTATCATACCCGTGATGTGCAGGATCGTCCATTCTTCCTCCTCCTATCATTTTTCACACGTTTTAGTGAACGGGAAAGTGGTTCTTAAGGCTTACCGGAGAGCAGCAACCGGGATTTTATGTTAATTAAAATCCATAAATCAACAATATCTCCGATCGAGGGGCTTGAGGAATTTATAAGTCCGATGTGAACATTCCCGGATCGGGACCTGACATGAAGAAAAGGAAGGGCAAGCAGCCTGTCAAACCCGACGAGGGTGAAGCGATGAAGGAGCGACTGATCTACCTCAAGGGTCTCCAGGGCTCCACCATGAACATACCCATAATCTACAGACGAACCTTCGGATGGAACATGGATTCCGTTGTGTTCAAACCCATCAACAGGAGATCGTTCGTGGTGTTCAGGCCCGACCTGGAGGAGGAGGAGATCGACCTGTCCGGCTATCGGGTGATGACACTGGATGTCGGGGACCTTCCAGTATACTCCAGGAAAAGGGTGGAGATGGTCACTCCTGACAACTCCATTCTGGAGGAGCTGAGGGAAAGCCTGGTCTCCCTCTCTCTGGTGGACCGCTATGTCCACATAGACATTCCCAGGGTAGATGACGGACAACTCAACGACTGCATCATGTCCGACCTGGAGCATCTATCCTCCGAACTGGGATGCTCCTATACCATCACCCCGACCTCCCATCGCTGCACGTTCGTTTTCCCCAAATATACAAATGAGCAGATTGTCACCCGGGCAAGGAACTCGATCAGGGGAAGCATCGAGGCCTTCCGGAAGCTCATCGATGACGTCCTCGACCTCGACCGATCGACCTTCGGCAACCGGATGAAGGAGGTCGGCTTCCTCATCCGGAGGGCGGAGATAAACATAGACAAGATCTACACAAGCGCCCTGAACGTCCTCTGGGACCTCCCGCAGGTGGAGCCTGCCGGCCATTTCATCGTCTCCCAGTCCATCGAGAGGATACATGACGAGATGGAATACATGGTCCAGATAACGGAGGAAGCCCTGAAATTGCTCGAAGACTGCCAAGAGGGTTTCCAGGATATACTTTTCGAGGAACTCGTTTCGGTCTGGAGGACCTCCATCGGCAGGTCCATACAGGGGCTCGAGCTCGGTCTCGAGGCAATAGATTTGACCGATCAGGAAGCGGTCGATAGATGCCTCGAGATGATCCGGAGCTACCGGGAAGAGAAGACGAACCGCTCATCCTCGCAGGATGCGGTGACCGTTCAGCTGACAAGGAGGATAGAAGGCCTTACCATGAAGGGAGCAAGAAAAGGAGGCATCAAGATCCTCACAAGCATGGATTCGATGGCAGTGATCCAGGTCCTCTTCTCATTGAACCAGTCCGCAGCAAGGCTAAGCTCCATAACAAATGTACTGGTAACGAAGACATTGTATCTGAAAAGGACCAGGGATCACCATCGACCCGGTGATCGTGATCGTGTGCGACTGGCATCATCGAGGTGAGCATCCGCATTATTATAGTATGCCTCCGGTCGGGTTGGCCCTGATGGGGGGAGCATGAAATCTGGTCAATATGAATTCATTTATTGAATTTATAAAGATAAAACTGAATTTTAATTTTAAAATGCTCTTATAGACCGATCTTCATTATCTACATTTGCCGGGAAACCGGCCGGGGGTGAAATAGCTGAAGAGGAAGAAACCGCAGGACCCTCACAACCATGCCTTTGTCTAACGGTTCGCACCCTCCCGAAGAACACGACCGGTCGGGTGCGGACCCAGCATGATAGGAGCAGGCCCGGGTCCCATCCCCGGGACCCGAAGGGGGACGAGAGGAGAGAGAACCGGGCAAGGGAAGCCTCGGTAATAACGGGCGGGGAAGGCCCACCCCCGCCCACACTTTTGTATCTTGTGGGATTGTTCCGGATATCATGATAATGTTTATTAAAAACGGTACTCTAACCTTTACGGGGTGTTCCCGTAATGGCAAGCAGGGTATTTTTCGCCGGGCTAAGAGCCAGGTCCCGAAATGACAGCATTACAAGCAAGGTCGGCAGGTTATTCAAGGCCGCGGGAATGGATGATCTGATAGAACCCGGAGACCTCACCGCGATCAAGATGCACTTCGGTGAGATG
Organism: Thermoplasmatota archaeon; assembly: GCA_016929175.1. Lineage (GTDB taxonomy): Archaea > Thermoplasmatota > Penumbrarchaeia > Penumbrarchaeales > Penumbrarchaeaceae > JAFGLL01. Next base: position 20,211 of record JAFGJI010000254.1, read on the forward strand.
GGGGGCGATGCCTTCATCAACCCCATATTTGTCAGGGAGGTCGTCGACAGGGTAAGGGAGGCGGGAGGAAGACCTTTCCTGACCGATACGAACACTCTTTACAAAGGCAGCAGGCACAACTCGGTGGACCACCTTGAAACGGCCATCGCTCACGGCTTCGCTCATAGTGTTGTACGTGCTCCGATAATCATCGCAGACGGTCTGAGGGGGAGGAACGTGCAGTGGGTGGCGATCGATGCCAAGCACTTCCGGAAGGTCCGGATCGCCGCTGACATATACAATTCCGATTCCCTCATCGTCTTGACACACTTCAAGGGGCACGAGACCGCAGGCTTCGGCGGAGCGATCAAGAACCTTGGAATGGGGTGCGGGTCCGCATACGGGAAGATGGACCAGCATTCCGTGAGGCCGAAGGTCGACCCCAAGAAGTGCATAGGTTGCGGGACATGCATCCCTGTCTGTCCGGTGGAAGCCCACGTGTTGGAGGGAGGGAAGGTCCGCATAAGTAAGGAGATCTGCATAGGCTGCGGTGAATGTATAACCGTATGCCCACAGGAGGCTATCGGCCTGGAATGGTCCTCGGAGATCCCCCCTTTTCTGGAGAGGATATCCGAATACGCCTTCGGGGCCACCCGCAACAAGGTCGGGAAGATGGGGTTCATCAATTTCGTGACGAGGGTGTCACCGGACTGCGACTGTTTCGCATGGTCGGACCGCCCGATAATACCGGATGTCGGCATCCTTGCATCCACGGACCCGGTTGCCATCGATGCGGCATGCTACGATCTCGTGAACCGGCAGCCGGGTTTCAGGGACTCCAAGCTCCGAGGAGGCTGGGAAGCGGGCGGGGACAAGTTCCTGGGAATGAGGCCGAAGGTGGACGGAAGGATCCAGCTCAGACACGGGGAGGAGCTTGGACTGGGTACCCGGGATTATGAACTTCTGGAGATATGATGCCTTGCCGATACAGGTCCCGGGCCGAGGGGCGAACACACCCGGCCAACTCGTCATGACCTCAAGGTTCAATCCCCGATCAGCATGTCGCACAGCAGGTCCAGATCCTCCGAGTGCTTGTCTATCATCTCCTGGGCTTCGACCTTCAGGTTGTGCAGGTTCTGCTCCGATGCGTCATCGAGATCGTCCATTCCGGAATCGAGGCGGGTCTGGAACCTGAAATACCTCTTCCTGGACCCCGAATGTTGAAGCAGCTTCTCCATCTGGTAGTCCACGGTATCGCTCTGGCCGTCGAACATAACGTTGAGTATGGGATGGGCCCAGTTCGCAAGCCCCCATCCTTTCGCCTCCTCCAGCGATATCCTGCGGGTGAGCTCCCCCGTTCCCAGCGAGACGACAAGGATATCCGTTGCCTCCGGGAACAGGGTTCTTGCCTCAACGTATGTGCATAGGGCGGGATTGTTTGCGTATATCCCGCCGTCGATCAACGCGTAGTAATCGACACCATCTTCCGTTCCGAGCCTCGCAGGTTCGAAATATGTCGGAGCGGCGGAGGTAGCCCTGGCAACCTCCTTCATGGTGAAATCGTAGTCGTGACTCACCTTTGCCCTCTCGCTCCTGAAGAACCATGCGGACCTGCTCTCGATCTCGTACGACGGGATGATCACGGGGATCACGGCCTCCTTCAACCGTGTATCACCGAAGTATTCTTCCATGACATCCTCGAAACCCTTGACGGAATACTTCTCGTCCAGAAGCGCCCATGCTGATTCCAGCGTTCTCCATATGGAGCGGTGGAAGATCCTCGAGCCGTTCCGCTCGTAGAGCTCAAGTATGTCCTTTGCCGAGAATTCCGGCCTCCCCCTGCCATCCGGTTTGGTGAGGCCGAGCGCAATTATCCCTCCTGTCGATGTTCCCCCTATGAGATCGAACAGGTCAGATATTCTGTCCCCGGTTATCTCCTCCATATCCTTCAGGACCATCGAAGGTATGATGCCCCTGATGCCTCCACCATCGATGGACAGCACTTTCACTGATCCTTTCATTTTGTTCCCCCGGTCAATATGGGAACCGTCGGTATATAAAATTTAGAGTTATGGAGGGATCGTTTCCACTTCATCGCATCCGTGAATACCTGTCAAGGAGCCTG
>JAFGJI010000255.1 GCA_016929175.1 Thermoplasmatota archaeon
ATGTATTCAACACAGAGACCTCGGACACCTCCCTCTTCGATAAAGAGCTTCGATTGAACGTGGAGAACGGATATCTCTACGTCTACTACAAACCCTGGCTCGATCCCGAGGGGGATAGGGAGCCGGAAATTCTAGTGGAGAGGTGGGCCAACGGCTTCATCACGATACCCGACGGGGAAAAAGAGGAGATACAGAAGGCCCCCAACTTCGATACGATCCGTTACAGACTCCGGGCGAACTGGGGTCTTTACCGGGCAAAACTCACTTATTTCTGGGCGGACGAGGAGACCTCTCCGTTCACTGTCAGCAATCTGACAGAGAGGCCGAACTCGCCTCCGTGGATCAACATGACCGGTCTTGATGCGATATGGGAGCTGAACATCAACGGGACCTGCAGGGTCCATCTCACCATGGGTATCAACGACCCTTACGACCACCTTCTGTTCGATATCGACTGGGGAGACGGTACGACCGAGACCCTGGATGTTCAAACGGATCCGCAGGGGCTCATGTACTATCCGATCTTCCATAACTATACGGAGATCGGGATATATGATGTGGAGATAAGGATAGAGGACTGGAGCGGCTCCGTTTTCTGGAAGAACGGTTCCCTCGAGGTGGGGGAATACCGCCCTATCCACCTCAAAAAGGAACGCGAGAACCTGATATTGACCATAATCCTGGCTGTTCTCGGGACCCTGATCCTGGTGGCCCTGCTTATCGTGCTTGGCTATGTGGGCTACCGTTTCTCGAAGAAGGATACACAGGTGGATTTCGACCTGAAGTCCCTGAAGTCCGATATCGAGAAGCAGAAGCCCGGGACGGGGACGGATTTCGACAAGCGCAGGGGGATGCAGATACCCAAGGAAAGTATCATGATAAGGCCGCCCGAGAAGAAAGAGGAGGGCGGCATCAAGGAGGCCGTCGCACCCGCATCGCTACCCCTTCTCAAGGGAACCATAGTCTTCGATGATGACGAGGAGTGACATCAAGGCGAAATGTTAATACCGCTTTCCTCCTCATCGCTTCCAATGAACCTGGACGAAGGACTGGAATGCATGGACCCCCATTCTCCCCTCTTATGCGGCCCTGACGAGGAGGAGCATGTTAGTCCCTATCACCACTCGGACGTTTCCAGGTCGGACAGGCGCCTTGTCGTCGGTGCCATGTCCGTAACCGGCGTCGTGATGATCGCGGAGCTTGCGGGAGGTTTCCTGACGAACAGCTTAGCTCTGATATCGGACTCCATTCACATGTTAACGCATTTCCTGTCGCTTGTCATCGCACTTTCCGCCATGTTCCTTGCCTCTCTTCCGAGGAGCAACGAAAGGACCTTCGGACTATACAGGGCAGAGGTCCTTGCAGCGCTGATCAACGGCCTAGGCCTTCTTCTCTTCTGTGGATTCATCATATACGAGGCATACCACCGTTTGGTCGACCGCCCGGACCTTGAGGTCGGTCCGATGCTTGCAGTTGCGGTGATAGGTCTACTGGCTAACCTGTTATCAGCCTATCTGTTGATACGGGCCAAGAGGCACGACCTTAACATAAAAGGGGCCATGGCCCATATGCTTGCCGACACGATGTCGTCAGGAGCGATCATCGTTGTGGGTGTTATTATGATATTCTGGCCAAGGTACGAGATGGATGCCCTCGTATCGGTCATCATAGCGGTCCTCATCCTGGTCTGGTCGCTCCGGATAATCAGGGATTCCTCGAGGATACTTCTGGAGCTGACGCCAAAGGGTATGGACCTTGAAAATGTTTTTTCAGAGATGAAGGCGATAGCGGGGGTCACGGACGTTCACGACATCCACGCCTGGGAGATCACGATGGGTTTGCGGATGATGACATCTCACGTGTGCATATCCCCGAAAGAAATGAAAAGGGATGGGGGAAGAAGGATAACGAGCGACCTAAGGACCATGCTGAAGGAAAGATATCAGGTCGTGCACACGACGTTCCAGCTCGAATGCCCATCACTCGGGTCCATAGACGGTGATCATTAATCTGCATTTGTTGCATCTTGCCATCGGAACCCCCAGGGGTTTCTTGAAGGGTCCTGTCATGGCCCCCTGGACGTTCGTGAACTTGTTCCCTTCGATGTTCCCTGCCCAGTAGATGGCTTCCTTGGATATCAGATAACCGTATTCCATGACCCCCTCGCAGGCCGGGCATTTGGGGAGGTTGACCTTCATATTCTCTGTCCATTTGTTTGTCAGATATGTCGACATTTTGCATCCCACCTGGGCGTAAATCGCGTTCTCCAGGATTTAAGTTTTTCCTTTCAAAAAGGATTTCTTTGCCCTAGATCCACATCCGCAGGGCTCCGGCCGGGATACGGCCGGACAGGATGATATCATATAAATACGCGTCACGGCATGGAGCCGGTACCGGGTGTTTCGGATGGATGTTTCCAGAATACTGACCACCGAGAGAGGTGCCATCGAAAGGGAGATAATGGAGTTCTTCGGGAAGGAAAGGGCCGCTTCATTATCGGACCCGATGGTCCATCACGCCGTTCACTCCCTGGAAGAGTTCACGATGAGGGATGCGAAAAGGGTAAGGTCCGTTCTGGCGGTCATGGGTTACAGGGCGGTAGGCGGGAAGGAAATGGATAAGGCCAGAAAGGCAGCGGTGGCACTCGAGCTGATCCAATCCATGCTGTTGATCCACGACGATATAATCGACCGGTCGCATACCAGGAGGGGAAAGCCTTCACTTCACCTTCATTATTCCCGCCTCCATTCGGACAGGGGATACAAGGGTGACGCCTCGGGCTTCGGGACAAATCTGGCAATTATCGTTGGCGATCTCGCAGAATCCTTCGGGGAGAAGGCGCTTCTAAGCTCGGGTTTCCCCCCCGAAAGGTTGATCGAGGCCCTGAAGCACCAGACGGATATGATCAGGGATACCGGCTACGGCCAGGTACTGGACCTGTATTCGGTGGAGCTTCCCGATTGGTCCGAGGAGCAGGTAATGAAGGTGCATACCTATAAAACAGCAAGGTATACCCTTGACGGTCCGTTGAAGATAGGTGCAAGCCTTCACGGAGCGAGCAAGGACCAGCTTGAAGCCCTTTCAGGATATGCTTTGCCGGTGGGAGTGGCCTTCCAGCTGGTGGATGATATAATGGGTTTCTTCGGGGACCCCCGCAGAGGCGGCAGGATGGACATGTCCGACATCAAGGAAGGGAAAAGGACTCTGCTGATCATCAAGGCACTGGAGAACGGGGACAATGGACAGAGGCGGGTCATCAAGAGCGCCCTGGGGAACCCGGACCTTACCCTGGAGCAGGCAGAGGAGGTCAGGGACATCATCAGGAGGACCGGGTCCGAGCAATACAGCAGAGAGATGGCGAGGCTCAGGACGGAAGAAGGGATAAGGGCTCTTGAAGGTGCCGAGCTCGACGGGGAGGTAATGGAGTTCCTCAAGGGATTTGCGGATTATTTGATACAGAGGGCATGAAAACCCATCTCTCGAATAGGCCGCCATGTTTGGCATCGGTCCATTTTCCGAAATTAGTTTCCATCTTCGGGCGACAGCGTAAGCTGTTGTAAAGGTGTTCGAGTTGGTCAGTATGTTTCCTATGTGATTTGTGCAATTGGCTCCTGAGATGTTTCCTGCTGCTGGCCCTCCTGCGGTGGTTCTTGGCCTACTGATGCTACCTCCTCCTCCGTTGCAGAAGAGGGTACCTCCTCGGGGGTTTCGGGTTCCGGTTTGACCGAAGGACCGGCCACATCCACTATCTCTCCACCACGCATCTTTTTTTCCTCCTCTTCCCCCTTCTTTTTCCTCATTACTAGGAATATTATCAAACCCACGGCCAGGATTACAATCAAGATCACAATAATGATGGTTATTAAAAGCAAGAGGGACAAGGTCTCTGCCACCTCTTCAATGCCATGATCAGGTTCGATGACCGAGATCTGGTCAAGTGTCGCCTCGACAGTGTGGTTGTTTCCATCGTCCACGGTGACCTTGAAAGTATAGGTACCAACCGCTAGTGTGTCTGCCGGGAGGGTCACCTCGTGTCCTGTTCTTACCCAATTAGTGTCCTCGACCAGGGTCCAAGTAAAGGTAAGTTCGTCCTCGTCGTCTAGGGCGTAAGCTGATAGCATCAGTGGAACATCGTAAGGGATCTCTCTCGATGAAAGCCACCTGCTTGTCACCTCAAGCGCATAAAGCGGATCCAGTCCGGTCGTTTCAGGCAAGACGGATGGAACGAGCCCGTAAGGGGCCGTGTTGTCTGGGATTGGAGCATATACGGTGATTATCACGGTTCCCAAAGAAACATCCTCGACACCGTCCGAAACATGACAGGTGAAGATGTATGTCCCTTCGAAGGCAAACTCGTGGGTCATGTAGCTGCCGGACCCGACAGTGAGACCATCATCATCGGTCCAGAAAACCTCGAGTTCATCACCATCGATATCAATAACAGATGCATTGAAGACCACGACCGTCCCAGTTTCCACCGTCATGTTCTCTATTGGTTCGATAATGGACCCGAAGGGAGGATCATTAACATTCTTGACGACAAGAACCACATCCATCCAGACCATTCCGCCATTTCCATCGTCGACCGTCACATTCAGGAGGTATTCTCCAACCATGTCATTATCCGGCAGGATGGAGAGAGTCCCGTTATCGTAGAAAAAGAAATTCTCGCCTTTGACAAGACCAGGTATCTCCTCGGTGGCGTTGATACTGAAACTGACATGGTCTTTATCTGCCGGATCAAAACCTGTGAAGGTATAGTTGAACCATTCATCTTCGTTTGCTACAAGGATCTCGGATTTGTTAAGGATCGGAAGGTCATTGACCGGGTCGATGCTCACGTAGAAGCACGTTCCATTGCTCAATTCACCATCTGAGGCCGAAACGTTCACCCTGAACTCACCATTCCAATCATCGGGTATATTAATGTTCAGAATGTGCCCTGGGAGAAGGTCGAGTTCGTACGGGACATTTGAATTGACATCGAATTCCAGGCCGTCATCATCATCATCCATGAACATCGCATGTATATCGATCACAGCAATTCCAACGTCCTCATCGAAGTGATACGGGCCCCATGTGCCATTGATGAACGGGACCGTATTTCCAACGTGTACCGAGGTGATGGCGGGATCGCTGAACTCAAGACCGTCGTAGGTGTAGACTTTCACCTTCCATTCGTTCAATTTGCATGTCTCTTCAGATGAAATGGTGGAAAAACCCGTTGTTACATTTTCATCCGAACGGAACAGATCTCCATTCTTGTACCATTCGAACTTATACGTCAACTCCGCTCCTGTCATCTCGATATCCGTACCTGGTGATGTTAAAGTCGCGGTGATATCGTCGGCTGTTAAGGGGATTTCAGGAGAGATGTCCATCTCAGGGGGCAGGGGTCGGTTGTTGATGACCCCAATTTTATCGGAGGATATCGTTTCCCCGCTGAATGCGCCCAAGGCATCTGTAACATTTGTCATGATCTCCCATTGTCCCACAGGTGCATCCTTTGGGAGGGATAGGTTCCAGTAGAACAGATGTCCAACAACTCCAGAATATTCCAAATATGATATATCCCAATCCATCGATCCAGGCATCCTGTAGTACAATCTGCAGTCCAGCTCCATGGGCATCTCAATATCATCTGTCACCCAGACCGAGATCTCCACCCATCCTGTCCTGAATAATGACCAAGAGGGTGTGGCATATATCCCGACCACCTCCGGGTGCTGATTGTTGCTCATCCAGATCCTGTGGATAGCTACCGGCGGTTGGGCATTTGGATTTGATGTTATGATGACCTCGATCTGGATCGCCCTGGTCGTTGAGGGAAGGTCACTGATAAACTTTCCACCCCAGTTCACGATCGCTGTTTTCAAGGATGATGGTTGATCTATAAGGGAGCAGTCGCCTGTGGTGAAACCGGATACCGGAGAACCCGTAATCGCATCGAGAATACCTACCTGTATGTAGTTTGATTGATCTGTATTGAAGACGTCCAAAATGAGGGTATCCCGCCAGGTGTGCGTTCTTTCAAGCTCGAGGGGTTCGGTCACAAATCTCTCACTCCTCTTTACACCGGAATAGTTCATCCATCCAGGCTCCCAGGAGCAGTCATAAGAATCGATCCAAAGCAGATCGCTCAGATCCTCGTTGTAATTGTTTGTTGTTGAATAATCTAAATACAATTCCCTGATAGAGGGATGCATCATACCCATTGAAAAAAACCGAATTTCCACCTTGATGGATCGGGCAAGGTTCGAACTTGCCCAAGTTCCGGTGAAGGAATCGGTCTTGTTAAAGTTCCATCCATTGATCTGCCCAGATGTCTTTGAGGACAGGTTCGTCCATCCCTGTAAAACGGAACTGTCGACACCGTTAAGGACCCTGTAATGAACGAAGGTCCGTTTTGGGATAGTTATATTGAAACCGATCGCGTCCCATGAACTGATGGATGGGGGGGAGCACTCCTTCACTGAGAAGTTCGCAATAGGTTCAAAGGACTGGAGGGTCCTGAACCTGATGTCCTGGTTCGAGGCGAGATCGAAGATATATGTGACGACCTTGGAATCATAGCAAAGCCTTGGATCGTACGAGTTAATCAGGTCTATCTTGACCGCATTAGATTCCGATAACCAGTTTGAACCATAATCGCTGGAATATATCATGCATAGGTCGTTCGATGAGTTTTCATAGGCTAGATACACTCGATCCTCGTTCTCTATGTAGCTGACAGAGAAGTCGTATTGACTGCTATGCAGAATATTGGGACCACGATCCGTGACAATTTCGACTTCAGGCGACCATGAAGTACCACCATTTCGGGATATAGCTATAGTGATCTCATCCCTGCTGACATGATTACTGAACACTATCAGGGTCCCGTTCATATTGACGCAATCCAGGGTCAGGTAATCATCGTCATCGTCCATGACGTCGATCTCCGAGGACCATGTCGTTCCAAGATCGGTGGAATATTTCATATGCAGATCCCCATCGGCCAAGGATCCGATTACCCAATTCCTGGAATAGAAGAACAATACCCGTGTTTCCGTTCCGGCAGTATTTACTTCGATGCCTGCCCTAGCGCAGTGCCCTTTATCAACCACCTTCACCCCCGATGACCAGATGCTGCCATTATAATAGTAGAAATATCCTTCCATTTCGCCCGTTCTCTGGACAGAAAGATAGATATTGTTGTCATCGTTAGCAAGATCATAATCGTAAGCCCTATTATCCAGAAGTGTTTTGACCGGGGCGGCCACGATGTTCCACCATGTGACTGCAGGTGCTTCCTTGACTAGTAATTTGCACAATGAAGCGGTCGATGAGATGTAATTGATAAAATAAAAGAGCTTGTCTCTCCAGACATAGATACCGATCCTCATGCCATCGGGAGATCCCGTGTAAATGTCCACCCTTTGGCTCCAGGTATTTCCATGGTCGTAGGAGACGATGAGGCTCGCTTGATGGTTACTGCCGTTGACCCAAGCGTAGGCCCAATAGATAGTATTGTTATATGTTGCGGTAAAACTTCTCCCGCCGCTGAAAGCCTGTGAGTTGAGGTAATTGGTATTCACAGAATTCAGAGCGGGCGAGATGAGGGTCGAATTGAGTAAAGGTCGCATTTCACCATCGGAGATCTCAATGTTCAGGCTCTCATCCAATTGGTCCATCGAGGAAAGGTCATACATCTTGGAAGTATTGCCCTGGAAACCTGTATTCTCAAAAAGTCCATCTTGTTCATTCGACAAGGAATGCATAATGAAATTTCCTTCGATCGTCCGGAAGCTACCTGATTCCAGCAGGGATCCTGCGCTTGAAAGAAGGGAAATTGAAAAACAAGCAATGAACATAATGGGATATCGACCTGCTATTGCCATCTCTTCACCCCCCCTAGTATTCAGCTAATGCTAAATAAACATTACGAAATCTCGATTTTGTGGCCACTCTTCTTTCCAAGTATCGAAAGTAGTATAACATTTCTCCCCATTTCCGTTGTAAGTTGTAGAAAAACTCAATCAAAATGGAGGTCCAGCTATATGGGAATACCAGAAAGGAGATAAGGCCATATAAGGTTAATAAAGAGAGCAATGAGCATAATCAAGAGAGTTCATATAATATTCATCATGCTATTATAGTCATTGACAATGATTACTAATTCGTTCCATTGACATTCAATGATAGGTATAATGTCCCTATAACTGGTCTTGATATAAGTTCAAACCTTCGAAAGCAACGGTTGGTAGGAAGGACATAAGGGCCTTTATTGCATATATAGGTCGGTGGTCATCAAACGATAGGCTCTCCAGATCGCTCCGGACATAGCCCAATAGACTGATGGTTGTGATAGATAAATGCATTCATAACGATAAAAATATGGTATATAATAATAAATGGGACGATCCGGTCTCTTTTCGGATGGATTTATATAATAATTCAAAAATACATCTATAATTCTTATATACGAAATAACACCCATATCATCCTGCGGAGTGATACGATCTGATTTTTACATGAACACACTCTCAATCCCCTATTCCAAACCCCCACTCCGTCCTGACGAGAAGGCCCCCCCTCGTACGCGAGTGTCAGGGGCCCTCGTCACTCATTGTTTTCTTCCCCCATTCATAACCTCGAGCTTCACCCGGTTGCCCAGGCGGTCGTAGGCGGCCATGGAGTCGATACTGAAAGGATATCCTATGATTATGTTGATCCCCGGGAACCTGCCGAACATGGAAAGGTCGGCTCCGCTCGGTCTTGCGGAGCCCGAGGGATGGGAATGGACGACGCCTTCGCCTTCCACGTTCCTCTGGGAGAACCTGCTGTACAGTGAAAAGAGGAAACTGCTCCTGTTGCTGGCCCCCTCCATTACGGGATCGATATGTGTGATGTGGGGGAAACCACGGAGCATTGCACCGAACTCGTTCGGGTAGGCATCCTTCGCTCTCATGATCATCTCTTCGACCGCGCTCCTCTCGATGGTGTAGATCCTCTCTTCCTCGAAGAGTTCGGCGGTATCGCGGTCCTCTCTAAGCCAGCCAACCTCCGATACGGCCTCTTTCAATATGGAGAAAGATGAGGGATACTGCTTTACCGGATGTTCGGTGATCAGGTCCAAAAGAAGCTTCTTGGCCCTTGTTCTGTCGTTCATGCGGATATAGCAGAGGAACAGTATGCATCCAGCCCTGATCATGGACTCCCTGTCCCCGGACCTTTTAAATGTCCGGAACGCTGCCCTCGCATTCTCCACCCCCTTTTCAGGGTCTCCAAGTCTGGCCGACCATAGTGCCGCTTCGGCACGGTAGGAAGCTCCGAGCTCATGGTGCCCGAGGCCCTCGACCTTGGAAGCTGACAGCAGCATCGTGCTTATACCCTCCTCGGGTCCTGCTTCCCCCTCCTGGTCCGAAGCCTTGCGGTTCCCGATAATGAAGGATATCTCAGAGGCCTCCAGGTCGTTGTGGAGCTTTTCGGCGATCTCCATGGCCTGATCAAGCACCTCCACAGCTTCCTTCGTTGCTCCGGCATGGAGCCCCTTGATCTTCCTGATGTTCATGAGGAGGGGTTCGAACCTACCCTCGACAGCCTTTTTGAGAGCAATGTCGATCACCTCTCCTCCCTGCTGCACCTCGCCTCTCTTGAGCATGAACGATCCAAGATGATACATGCACCTTGCCCGGTGATATTCGCCGATATCTCGCTCCAGTTCGGAGGAGATGGAGAGGGCGCGCTGCAGTCCGTCGAAAGCTGCTTTTACATGGTCCGCACCGAGAGATGCGGACTCGACCTGGTCCGCTCTATCGTCCAGAAGCATGGCATGGAACAGATGGGATTCCAGTTCGGGCAGGGCCTTCTTTCTCTCTCTCTTTCTCCTGAAGCTCCTGAGGGCGGACCGTAGGTCCTTCCTGGACAGTCCCAATTCGGATATCATGGGGCCAAGGTCCACCGGCAGGCCGTGAAGCAGGGCAAGCTGGCCGGCCCTGGCAAGGGCAACTTTCTTTATATCAGGACCCGCTCTGTCGCTTTCCAGGAGCATCTCGATAGGCCTCAGGCTTTCCATGTACATCCCCATTATTTCCAGTGCTTCGGAGACGGCGAGCAGGGACCCGATATCCGCATCTATCCTTTTTTCCCGTCGGAAGAACGCAAGGGCGCCTTTTCTTGCGCCTGAGAAGCTCTCGATCACGGGGGCAGGACCCGACAGGTCCCCTCTCCTGACCTCCATGCAGAGTTCTTCCGACCTCTCAAGGTCAACAAGGTCCGCGGGCATCATCTGTCCCCGTAAAGGATGAAGTTCTCCACCTCGTTGTAGAACCTTGACATGTCCGCTCCTTTCTCTATGCCGACATGGACAGCAGCCGCTGGAAAGAGAAGACCCAGTTCATCCGAGGTTCTGTTTATGCTCCTTACTGCCTCTTTCTTGTCCATTCCAGCCTCTTCGACCGCATTTATAAGGCGTTCTATGAGAGGTCTGACCATTTTGCCAAGGTCAATGTCCTTCGGAGGCTCCCATCCAATGTCATCCTCGACTTCGGCCATTTCGAATGTCGGTGACATCTGTCCATCGGCTCCGATCTTGAGGAATCCGGACTGGGACCCTGCCTGAATGACCTTCCTGGCGCTCTCGGGGTCGAACCATCTCAGGTTGTATATCATCAAGTTCACCATCTCCGTTCTCGACAGGGTCGTCCCCTTCCCGAGACGGAATATGGCCGCAAGTATCTTTCTCAGGTCATCGCTCATTCAGCCCCCTCCAGGAGTTTGGAGCAGCTCACGATCGCTCCCGCAAGCCCGGTATCGGCAAGTTCCTTGAGCTCTTTCAGGTCCTCTATGCCGGCATATATCCGGGCTTCCTCGGGGGCAGCCCCCATCACGGACTCGAGGAAACTCCGGTCCATGGAATCCCTGCCCTCCCTGATGTCATCGAGGATGAACATCTCGATCCCGAAGGAGGACAGCTCCTCCACCAGATCTGAAGGGTCCATCCTCCGCATCGTCCTGTCCTTGGACACCACCGAGCCGTCGTAATCGATCTGGACGATCAGGTTCTCCGTAAGCTCGAAAGAAGAGACTATCTCTTTTAATGAATCGATCATCTTGGTTGTCACGACGACCTCCTGAGCACCGGCCATGATGACATCTATCAGTGTTTCCGAGTAGATGATCCCGATGTCAGCCCAGATGCTTTCGCTCGTGTCGGCTACAGCCCTGAATGCGCCCCAATCCACGTTGCCTCTTCTTATTCCGATGATGTCCAGATAATGCAGGGCCCCGTATCTGCCGCCAAGTTCGGAAACGAGCGTTATCAGGGGAACGCCCGAACCGTCTATCCTCAAAGGGTTGTACCTGTTATCCTTGACCCATACCGGCGCCGTCCCCATGACGGCCAGAGAAGGAATGATCTGAAGATCCCCGGGTGTTTCGGGCTCCACGAACCTCATATCCACCCCGTCCTCATCGGGATCCCCGAGGGGCATCGATCATCAGTCCAGGGGGGACATTATTATAACGTCCTTGATGGATTTGACATTTTTGAATGGCAGGACCAGCCTGTCCTGTGAATCCATCCTGAACTTCTTGATATCAACCTCTTCGGAGGGTATTGCCAGCAGATGAAGTACCTTTCCGGACCTGGTATCGACAACCAGATTGTCGACCGTTCCGAGGTACTTGCCATCGCTGGACATCACGTACTTATCCTGTACATCACTAGCGAAGAACCTCATACCGTCTCACCCCAGACAAATATTTATTTATCCGTAATAATGCAGGCCTTTATCATCCTTCTCCTTCTTATTTATTCCGCCCTTCCA